>JAKAAE010000070.1 GCA_021797225.1 Thermoplasmata archaeon
CATAATCACTATGAATGCCGCTATAATGAAAGTCAGGCCCCCTATAATGAACGCATACCTGAATGCTGTATAATCAGGGAATGAGAATATCACTGTTCCAGCTGCTGTGTGGACTATATCCACAACTGTGTAAAGTGACAGGACTGTTCCTGCTATGGGGGCTCCTATGCTGCTACCTATGTACCTGAATGTACTGTTCATGGATGTGGCAAGTCCCATATCACGGGCCTCAACTGAGAGCACCAGCAGGTTAATTATGGATGCATTCATTATTGCCATTCCACTGCCTATAATGACCTCATCAATAAGCGTCATGGCAAGTCCGGGAGAGGTCGACAGCAGGAAGAAGCCAATCGCAGTTACAAAGGACCCTGCAATTGCAAGTGGCTTTATTCCTGTCCTGGAAATCAACTTTCCCGTCACTATGGAAAATACAATCATTCCGGCTGCAAATGCAACCATGGATATACCGGTTTCCAGTATGCTGAATCCGAATCCATAGGGTGTTGGGGTTTCAAACTTATAGGAAAGAGCCTGCATTGAGAGGTACATTCCCAGTCCGGAAACTGTTAATGCTATATTTGCAATCAGTACATTTCTTTTTGAAAGCAGCTTCATATCAAATATTGCCTCACCGCCTTTCTGGTAGTAGTGCCTTTCATAAATGAACATCGGGATCAGTAGTACTATGCCCACCATGAGCATTGATAGGAACAGCACAGAGTGCCAGCCCCAGGAAGAACCCTCTGACATTGCCAGGACTATAAGCGCCAGTGGAATTCCCAGTGCTGCTGCACCTACATAGTCTACCTTTACATCGGGCCTTCTATATTTTGATTCCCTGACCTTCCATATTGTAAGAATCGCCAGTGCGACTATGAATGGTATGGCTGTATGGTATGTCATTCTCCAGCCATAGTAATCGGATATAAATGATCCCAGCGGAAGGCTTACGGCAAATCCAACCCCGAACATTCCACTTATAAGTGCCTGTGCTTTAGGAACCATATTCCGGGGGAATTCTTCCCTGACCATGGCCATCCCCAGCGGCATTATTGTAAGCCCTATTCCCTGAACCGCCCTGGACACAACCATGAATGTGAAATTCGGTGAAAATCCTGTTACTGAGACTGCACCTGCATACAGGAGCATCACTATGGACATCATTTTCTTCTTTCCATACAGATCTGCAAGTTTACCTACAACAGGACTGAGTGCCACACCGGTGAGAAGATAGGTCGAAAGCACCAGGCTTACCTGATCCACCGTTATATGGAACCCCTCTGCAATTGAGGGAAGAGATGGTGTCAGCATGCCCTCAACGTACATAACTGCAACTATAATCATTGCAAACAGAGCCAGAACGAATCTGGCATATTTTTTATCTACCTGCTGTTCTTCCATTTTATTACCCTTTATTAATTGCTATACGACATATGATCAGCAATTTTCATACCATAATTATAGTTGAGTATTTAATAGTTATTATAAATAACAATTTACTCATAAAGTATATTACATCCTGAATACAACTGGAAAATGGATGAAAATCTTAAAATTTCAATGTTTTTAATCTCTTTCCGTAGCCCGGTGCATATCTGGCAGCGGTGATGATTGCGGCCTTCATACTAACATAATCTGCCTTATTCTGCCCTGCTATGTCAAAGGCCGTTCCGTGGTCTACAGAGGTCCTCAGAAAGGGAAGCCCTATGTTCATGCTCACCGTATTCTTGAAATCATAGGTTTTTGCAGCTATATGGCCCTGGTCATGGTACAGCGACAGGACCACATCATACTTACCTGAGGATGCCTGGTAAAAAACTGAATCTGCCGGTATAGGACCGTATACTTTCATTGTTTCCCTGGCCTTTTCCACTGCAGGTATTATTTCATCAATCTCCTCACGGCCAAACATCCCTGATTCCCCTGCATGGGGATTCAGTGCCGCAACCGCAATCTCTGGATCTGGGAATCCCAGCAGCTTCATGCTCCTGCATGTGTCAACTATTGCGTTGTAAACATTATCCTTCCTTACAAGTTTGACTGCATCCAGCAAGGATACATGCTTTGATAGAAATGTAATCCTGAGCTTTTTTACCTCGAACAGCGTGGTAATGAATCTGGAATTGGTAAGCCCCCTGAGCATGGACGTATGGTCTATGTATTCTGATCCTGCCTTTATGATTGCCTCCTTGTTGATCGGTGCCGTTGCTATTGCATCTATTCTTCCTGCCATGGCAAATTCTACTGCACTTCTTATGCTACTATAGGCTATCTTTCCTGCCTGTGCTGTCACCCTTCCCTGCTCTATTTTATCCCCTGTGCCTGTATTGATAAAATCAATGTTTTTTATCCCGCCCATGCTTAGCCTGCACTGCTTCAGGGTTTCCTGAAAATTTTCGCGGTCTCCGAATAATGTTATCTTGAAATTTCTATTTTTAATTGAATTAATTGACTTTGCAACAATCTCCGGGCCTATGCCTGCAGGGTCACCCAGAGTAATCCCTATGTTAAGCATGTTCAGTAATTTTTATCTGGTATAAATAATTAGGAGTTTTTCTACCGGGTTTCGAAATTTTCCATGGCGTATTCTATCATTGTTTCATAAATGTTAATTTCTCCAATGCTGCCACCCTTGACAATATAATGCAATCCGTTAAATAATCCACCAATTACTATGCCTGTAGAAACCAGCGGCATTATCTGCTCCCTGCTGATAAGATAATCGAATCCGGACGCATCCAGCAGAGAATACGCTGTTTCCCCACCACTCATTATTAAGGTATCAGAAATGGAAAGATGCATTAGGAATTCCTTATCCCTTATCCTGCTGAAGTGTTCATCCCTCATATAATATAGAGCCACATTGTAGTTTGATGCTTTTCGATCATTTTTAATTATTCTTTGTAGATACTCCATCTGTTTTTCCGTTATTTCAGTAATGCTACCTACCACTATGGAAATCATGTTATCATCCTCAAATAAGTTGCAATTAGGGGACCTGGATCAACAGGGGTCAGATTTTCCTTTATGCATTTTCTGGATATTCTATTCAGGTCATCATAGTCAGCAGAATCCAGTATGGCGGCCTTACTTTTGGCTAATTCAGGAATTGCCTGATTTATATCTTTTCTTTCGCACCGATAATAGGTGAATCCACCTGAGGTATACCTGCCGTATTCAGGAATAGTGTCTGTAATGGCCAGATTAGAATAATGCGACATGAACTGGATAAACTGGGATGTACTGCCACGGATCATTGTGTCTATTCTAGTTAGGATTCTATATTCTGAAAAATTTTTATCCATGAATGCCAATCTGCTCACAGGATCCTCTGAATTACGGGTTTCCAGGTCAACTGACAGGATTTTGTTAGTTAATCCCGGTATAATTTCGATTTTATGGAACGGTACTACCGGTATATTTATGCCAAGCATAGATGCCATGCCTGATGCACCGCTGAGGTCATCCGAAATAATTATGAATTTCACATACATAAAATTGAGAATATTATAATAATATTTTTCTCCCTGCTTTTATTAATCTACTCACAAATTAATTATAATACGCAAAATTGAAAAATGTTATTGGTTGTGGAATAATTATATATAGGTAATTATAATTGTATCCTAATGCGAATCAAAGATATCGGATGCAGGCTTGATATGAAGTTGAAAATGTTGATAAATGATACATCTGATATTTTTAGGTGGTCAAGACTTCATAAAATTGTAATCGGCCTTTTCATCAAAAAGGACAGTGACAATAGAAAATACTATTTTGAGGCATTCATTACAAAAGCGCTGCTGAATAAACACGCCATTGAATTAATAGAATCATACAGCCCTGTTGAGACTGATAATTATTACTTAATATCCAGGCCCATAATGAATAAAAGAATACTGGATTTGATTAAGGAATTATGGGATGTTCCAAGTTTGCAGTTCAGTGAAATAACCATAGAAGATGGGAAAATGATTCTCAGGATCAGATTCAATAGCCTTTATAAGAAAGATACATCCCTGATCCTAAACAGATATCTTCAAATTCCATACTTTATAGATGATATAACACTTACAAAGAGTGAGGACGTCATCTTTCTCATGGATAAAAAGAATAAAAGGTCACCGGTGTCAGTAATACAGTATTCGGTCCCAATCGGTGCACATAAAATTGACTATCCTGCTGAGATTCTTATGCAGGGCGATGCACTTGCTGAAGTGGTTCAAAATCCCTATGATAAGAGCAATTTCCGTGTGATAATATTCTCCCAGCATGAGCTGGAGGAAAAGAATAATTTAAAATGTCTTTCCAGGAAGGATATGATATACCAGACAGAAAGCACTAATGAACTCCTTAACATGATAAAAGATAGGGCAAATGACCGCGGAATTTACAGGGCCAATATAATAATCAAATATGAAAATGGAAAGCTTTATTCATCATCCATAATATCAACATACAGGCTCAATGAATACCTCCAGATTATGTTTTCCTGCAGCAGGGAAATATACGGGAAAAATATTATCGACCTGAGTGTTTGTGCTGACTTTGATACTGATATGTATGGCAACCTGTAATGTTAGGATTTCATTATTTTAAATTAAAGTAATTAAAAACCATTATTTCAAGGGATTATTTAATAGCTGGATTCATAGATGCTAATTATTCATGTTTTTAAAAAAATTTATATGCCACACTTCTATTAATATCCGTTGGATCAAACAAATATAGATTATGATGCGCTTTCGAGAATATTATCGTCTAAATATTCTGTGGATATAAAATCAATATCTATTTCCAAAGACAGGAAGATTTTGGCCCAATCGGGCCTTGAATATACATTTGACCTTATTATTGAGGCTAATGGCATATTGATTGCAGCCAAGATCTACGATCAGAACACAACAACAGATGGAATAATGATATTCAATTCACAGGCTATGGATGCAGGAATAACAAACAAAGTGGTCATTTCATCAACTGAAATCGGTGACTATTTAAAAAAAATGTGCAACGTATATGGAATAGATATAATAGATGCCACACAGGCAGACAATAAACCTGTGCAGAGGGCAAAATTTGGAATAACCACACTGGATGCCAAACTTTCCGGTGGCCTCAGGCCTGGATACGTTTATATGATTTCCGGCGTGACCGGCGCAGGCAAAACCACTATCGCAAGCACATTCCTGTCATATGGAGCAAGCATAGGCGAGAAGGGGCTAATGATTCTAACCGATACCTTTCCTGATCAGTTTCTGGATAATATCAGAACAATGGATATAGGCTTTATTGATTATTACAATAAAAAAATGATTGAGGTAATGGAAATATCAGATTCAATAAGGTCAATGAAATCTGACATATCTTCTGGCAGAGAAGATTTCAGGAAGTTTATTACAAAGGTGGTCACTGAACTGAAGAAAATAATTATTTCGAAGAATATAAAAAGGGTAGTTATAGACCCCATCACCCTTCTCCTTGTTCCTGATGATGATTATGTAAATTTAATGCTGAACAGCCTTGCCCTCAAGGGCGTTACAGTAATTATCACTTCAGGATTAAGAAACAGTGAATTAAGCATGTTTGGAATTGAAGAATATTATGTTACCGGAATAATAAAGCTGAATTACACATCCGGAACCGATGGGATAACCAGATATATGAATATAGTAAAAATGCGTGGCACTGTATTTGATTCCAATCCATTCTATTTCCAGATTACTGCTGACGGCATAAAAACTGTACAGCATGTAAATACAGTGGACAGAGGCACCTCGGATGATGATATATTCAGGAACATCAGGTGATTAACCTGGGAAGATACACAGTAATATTTGTGGATATTATGGCCATTATATCCGTTATCTTCATTTTTATCGGGATAATAGCATCACTTTATGCTGCTTTAATACTCAGGCACGGCACATTCATGGAGTACTTCTTTACCCTCTGGTTCTGGATTGCCAGTGTATTTTTTGGCATTCAGAGCATAACATACTTTTTATCCTTCAGGAAGAGCGAAGATGTTTATAAGTCTACCATTGAATATGGGTATATTAACGGTCTGAAGGGCAGGGTAGCAGTGCTTGTGCCTATTTTCAATGAAAACCCTGAAATGGTAAAAACAAATCTAATAGCCATCTCGTCAAACGTGGGAGGAAATGCGGATGTATATGTTCTGGACGACTCCAATACAGGAGATACAGGCTATATAGTCGAACTGAGCCAGAGGCTCGGAATGAAATATGTGCACAGGGATAACAGAAGAGGATATAAAGCAGGTGCCCTTAATGACGTTCTTAAGAATTTAAAAGAGGAGTACGCCTGTGTTCTGGATATAGACCAGATGCCGGCTCCAGATTTTTTGAGAGAAACCACTGCCCTTCTTGATAGAAACCCGAAAATCGGTTTCGTACAGGTGCCACAGGTTTACTCAAATTCCGATTCCAGTGTTCTGGCCGAGATTGCCCAGTCACAGCAGTTTATTTTCTATGAGATACTCACTGAGGGGAAGAGTGTCACCGGAACACTGTTCTCATGTGGAACCAACGTGGTTTACCGCATGGAAGCGTTAAGATCTGTCAACTTTTTCGATGAAAGCAGCATAGTTGAGGATATTGCCACAACTGTGAATTTGGCATTAAATGGATGGCTGGGAATGTACTTCAATAAAAAACTGGTTTATGGGCGGGCTCCCGTAACGATGCAGGGATATGTAAACCAGCAATGGAGGTGGATGTCCGGTTCTCTGAAACTTATGCCTAAAATACTGAAAAAAATCATTATGAGCAAAAAATTCCCGTGGCGCCAGAAGCTCGACTGGTTTGCTACCACCACATGGTATACATTCGGATGGTTCTATCTTATATTCCTCATTTCGCCTATACTGGATATGCTGGGAATCAGGGTGCTGACCATAAATAATATTCTGTATTTCTTTGCATGGCTTCCATATACTATTTTAGTAATGACCACCTTTATACTTTCTCATACAGAAAAGGGAGCCCCATTGCGTTTTGTCTTTTTTAATATGGCCGCCAATGTGCTCATATTCCCACTGAGCATCTATGCATCCATAGGTGTGTTATTGGGGAAGAAAAGGCCATTTACCACTGCAAGGACGGGTGGAAACCTACCCTGGATCCATTTCTGGCCGCAGATTACTATAATGCTGTTACTCCTGGTCGCGTCTATTTATCTTGCACTGCAGCACACTGTATATGGGTATATATCAGCATTCTGGGGTTTCTTCCAGCTTATGTTGCTTCTACCAATATTCTGGCTCAACAGGCCTCCAAAAGAGTCATCAATGGATACCCCCGCCTTCAAAAGCTATGAAAATCCATAACAATATTTTTATATATTTGTTATATAGTATATCATGGAATTTTTGGAGATGAACCTAAAGCTCACAAAATATTTTGAGCTGAAAATCGAACTTAATGCATTACCAATGGCAATCAGTGGTGGATTAGATTTAGAAGCTCCATGTTCAATAACCAGGGAAGAGGATGAACTTTTTATGACAATTTGCATTCCTAAAATTACCGGTTATGAAAAGTTTACTCCCTTCTTTCCTCTTTTAGGCGTTGAAGAACGCCATTTTTATTTTATGTCCAGGAAAAAGATAGTAAATGAAAATGTCGCCGATTTTATCCGAAAACTGGACAGTATAACTGGACTTG
>JAKAAE010000071.1 GCA_021797225.1 Thermoplasmata archaeon
ATTATTATGTGTTTGAGAACACACATGCAATTCCAGTAATTGATACCAATAAAAGGAGAGAAATGGTAAATGATAGGTTACCGGTAGACAGGAGGATAGGCATTGATTTGAGGAAAGAATATGCTTCAATGTATCCTCTTAGATGGGAAATAGAGCGTACTTTCAGTATCCTTGAAGAGATTTTGAAAGCAGAGTATATATGGTACACTATAAACAGGGACTATGATACTGCAATAGGCCTAAAAACAATTGCATACAATTTAATGGTAATATCAAACAGGGAACTGAGAGAAAAATAGAGAGATAATGAAAATCGTCATTTGCTAGAATATGAGACACCCTACAGTACGATAAAGAGAATGGTGAATATATATACATTACAACGGAATATGTTTACGGTACTGTAAAGAAAATATTTTCAAAGAAACCTAAAGATATTGAAAAATCTGGTTAGAATCTATATATGACGATTTCCTCCAGATATATGCACACTATGAATCCAAGAAATGTAGAAGATTTGTAAACTACTAGCTAATGCGTAAAGTGATAATTTATTTAGGTTTGTAATAAACAGGTCAGTAGAATTTATAAGCAATAAAACATAAAGGGCAATAATGCCGGTAGTTACATACTGCAAGGTATCAAGAGATTCAAGGTCACAGAATGGTTCAAAGTATTTTACAAGCGTATAGAGTGTCCGGGAATCCTATAGAAAGAGAAACTTAAAGGTATATTGAATTTGGGTGAATTCAAACCACTGAACTTTTACGCAAAAAGTTAAATATATCATATTATTTAATTATTATGATAAAGACTAGTCAGAGTTTTCTTGATAATTTGCCAAAATGGAATGTTTATTATAGGGGAAGAAAAATTGATTCTATTTTTACACATCCGGTACTCTCTATTGGTGCAAGGCATGCGTCAAAAATCTTTGATGTTCCAGGAAGAGTATTTAAACATGATGGTAAGGAGTACAGTCTTTACTACCGCGTTCCTAGAAGCACTAGTGACTTAATGGAAAGGCGAAACATAATATATGAGTCAACAAACTATTGCAATGGGATATTCAATATATCGCAAGCCATAGGGAGCGATGCCATTTTTGCCATGATGATAGTGGCATCAAAGATTGACAGAAAGAATGGGACAGGTTATTCTACTAGGGTGAAGAATCTTCTTTCGCGTGTTAAAGATGGTGATCTTACTCTAGCTCTCGCCCAGACGGATACTAAAGGAGACCGTTCAATGAGACCTGGAGACCAGAAGGATGCGGATTCCTACCTGCATGTCGTTAAAAAAGACGACAAAGGCATATATGTGAAGGGTACGAAGGTCCATACAACGCAGGCCATATACGCAGACGAATTGATTGTGATACCGTACAGGAATATGACTGATAAAGAAGGCGACTACGCTGTCGCATTTTCTGTTCCGCCCACTACGCCCGGTCTCACTTTTATCGTCCGCCCAATTGACGAACTGGAGGGAAATACTTCGGCTCTACTGAGCAGGCAGGATTACGAACTTGAGACTATGACGATATTTGATAATGTATTTGTTCCATGGGAAAACGTCTACATGTGTGGAGAACATGAATTTGCTGGTGAATTAGCTAATCTCTTTGCGACTTTCCACAGATTCACTGCCGTATCATACAGATCTGCAACATCTAATCTTTACATAGGGGCCGCCAAACTAATGGCACAGGCAAATGGCATTAGCAAAGCCTCTCACATAAGCAACAAGATTTCCGATATGATAGTGTATAAGGAGATAATGGCTATGAGTAGCCATTCTGCAGCACTCTTTCCCTTGGAGGAGGAGGGAATTACAGTACCGAACCCAATTTACACAAACATAGGAAAGCTATACTCCAATGAGAACTTCTCAAAGCTGATCACCGGTTTGATAGAAATTTCCGGTGGGATCATAGTAACTATGCCATCGATGGAGGACATAAATAGTCCTGAGGAATCTGAAATAATTGAAAAATACCTTACTTCAAGAGCCAGTGGTAGAGAGAGAATTGGGCTTCTGAGGCTGGCAAAGGAGCTTTCCGGGAGTAGCTTCACCGGCTACATGTTGACACTAATGGCTCACGCAGAGGGGTCAATAGAAGCAAGTAGGATAGGACTAATGAAAGGTTACGTCACGGAACCATACGAAGAAATGGTACGAAAGATCATAAAGGGAGGTGAGTTAGAATAAGTGGACTTTATTCAGCGAAGGGTAAAAGGGTACTGGTGACAGGATCTGCAAGGGGCATTGGTAGGGATATAGCAATGAGACTAGCCAGAGAAGGTGCAGACGTTGTGATAAATTACAGAAAAAGTGACGATGAGGCAGAAAGAACATTGGATGCCCTAAGAAAGGAAGGTGTCCATGCCTACGCGATAAAATCAGATCTTTCTACCAAACAAGGATGCAAGGACGTCATCGATGGTGCTGTGAAGGAAATGGGCGGTATAGACATCCTCGTGAACAATGCAGGAGTTGGATTCTATAGCCATTTCGGTGAAATTGAGGATAAACTAATAGATAAGACCATTGACACGGATTTCAAATCCACTATATACTGCTGCCTGTTTGCTTCACGCGTTATGAATGAGGGGGTCATTGTTAATATGTCGTCAATAACAGGAATATTGCCATATTATGGGCTATCCATATACAGCAGTGTTAAAGGCGGGATTATAGCACTAACTAAATCTCTAGCCATAGAGCTCTCTCCTAGGATACGTGTTAATGCTGTTGCACCTGGTCTTGTAAAGACTGATTTGGGCGAAAGTTTGCTTAATGTTATGGGATTGGATTGGAATACGTGGGTAAATAGCTACACAATGGCATCTACTCCTACGGGAACAGATGAGATCGCAGAAGCAGTTGTATCTTGCATTAAGATCAGCACAATGACAGGACAGGTTATAGTTGTGGATGGTGGTCAAACCCTTGTATCTGGTAGAATTGCACCCAATAAGAAATAACACAATATTTTCCCTAATCCTGTATTTATCTTTAAAACTTCTTGCAGAAGGAAAAATTCGCTTTTTCCCATTTTCATGTGGATAATTTTATTTAATGGTTCAATACATAGTCGCATGGATGATTGATAGCCGTATTTTACATTATTTGAATTAAAACTCTCTGAAAGTTTTCCCACATATCTCTTTATTCTGACACAAAGACTCTTGAAGTATGCTTGATAAGGGGATAAAATTAAACTGCCTTGCGTGCGGAACGGCATACATGGTTACACCATATTTTTTATATGGTGGGAAAATAACCTGAAAATGCTGATTTGACCACATCTATACACGCATGTAATTCCAAGATAATATGCCCAGAACATAATATTAAGTATACGGTGATGCTGTAAGCAAAAAATAGACCAAGATTCTCGCCCAGGTTTGAAATACAATTCAATAGGATGTTGCAGACCATAGACACATTTTACTTCGCCAATATCCTGAAACTGTTATGGAACATAGTGGAACATTTTGCTAAAAGAGGCAGAGAGAGAAAGAGTCACCATTCATCTGTTATAGGTATCAATGAGAAATCATACAGAGATAGGCATAAATACCTTCCCATCAGCTATGACATGACTAGTAACGTGTTGATTAGATAGGTTATGACCGGAAGATGAAATCCGCTGATAAATATTACATATTCACGGCGGAAAAGGAGAGGTTAAACATAAACGTGGTATCAATGGACAAATGGGATCTGCTAATATACTATACCACAGAATACTTATCAGATGTGGATTCAAAAGTACTTTTCTATTATCTTCATATAATGAAGTACAAGGATATGGCGTTGGCTCAGGTTAGAAAAGCGAAATCTAGGCATAGGGAGTTGAAGGGGGCTGTAAATACTGGAAAACTGTATGTAATATAAATGTTAACTGTATGTTGCAATAACCGGGGACGAATAGTAGTGTCCCACATCCATACAACTTGCTATTAATATTAACGCAATACCGGTTGAGAGCAAAAATACAATTTCAATAATTCCACGATATCAAGGCATAATTCCATGATATTTTTATGCCTCTATGTTCCATAAAAAATACAAATGCAATATATGGAAGAATAATAACGATCTATAGATAAGAAATACTTGAGATATCCGGGCTTAATAAATAAATTAAGATTACCACCCCAAGAAAACTAAAAACCGGGAAAATTAACAAATCATCTCTATAAATATCCATCCTGTAATTATTCCCCATTTTTTTCTAAGAGAATTGACAGCAAAGTCGTAATATCCTGCTGAACTTGACAAATATTTAGAAAATTGATAATTTGTATTTAGCATTATAAAACATCCTACCCATGTTAAGAAAATTATAAGGGTAATAACCTTGAAGGCTATTGCACCTATCCCTATTACAAGCAATACAACATCCTCCGCGGAAGCTACATGTAATGAGATCTAGAATACGTCATGCTCTAACACTCAGCATTTCTTTAGAGTCTATGTGGTGTTGTTGCACATGGTATTTATTCTATTGGTTCAGAAATAGAGCTGTTAATACTACCACCTTTTTATTACTACTTTGCTATCCGTATAAAACATCACATGGTCTGGCCCTCCCTGTGCATGCAGGTCTCCAAAGAATGAATCTTTGTAACCAGCGAATGGATAGAATGCAATAGGAGCTGCTACACCGATGTTTATTCCTATGTTTCCAGCGTTTACGTTTTCCAGATATTTTTGAGCTGACTCACCGGATTTTGTGAATATTGTGGATGCATTGCCATACCTGCTTTTATTAATTATTTCTATAGCATCGTCTAGATTTTTTGCTTCAATTACACTTGCAACCGGGCCAAAGATCTCTTCCCTGATTATTTTCATATCAGGACGTGCATTGTCAAATATTGATGGCCCCAGAAAGTATCCAGAAGAATATTTGCCAGCGTTGAATTTCCTGCCGTCAAGTACCAGGTCCGCACCCTCTTCAATTCCTGAATCAATATAAGACAGGACTCTTTCCTTATGTTCTGCCCGTATCAGTGGCCCCAGTGTAACATCTTTATCTAGTCCATATCCGAGTTTTAACTTTTCCGCTTCCTTTTTGAATAAGTCCACAACTTTTTTATGATTTTCTGGCAAAGTAACAAGAACTGAACCTGCCAAGCATCTTTCACCCGCATTTCCATAAAAAGATGAAATTAAATGTGGAACAACCGTTGCAGCATCTGCATCAGGCATAACCAGTTCGTAATTTTTTGCAGATGCACCTGCCTGTGACCTTTTATGGTTTGCAGTTGCAGTATTAACTATATATCTTGCTGTTCCTGTTGATCCGACGAAACTAACACCTGCAATTTTATTATTGTTAAGCAATGCATTGACTGTATTTACAGCACCGTTCACTATGCTTATTACACCTGGAGGAAAACCAGCCCGATTGAATAGTTCAATAGTTTTCTGAAGTGTCAGTGGCGTCTTTTCTGATGGCTTTACTATTATAGTATTCCCCAGCCCAACAGCGAAAGGTATAAACCAGAAAGCTACCATAACCGGAAAATTAAATGGTGCTATGGCAGCAAATACACCCATTGGCACCCTGATCAATTCTTCATCAATTCCTGATGCAATGTTCTTGCTGTTCCTTCCCATAATATTATACGTTGATGAGCAGGCAGCTTCAACGTTTTCAATAGCCCGCTGGACCTCTGCATATGCTTCGTTGTAGGTTTTCCCGTGTTCTATTGTAACCATCTTAGCGAGCTCATCGGCATTATCACGCATCAGGTTTTCCAATCTGAAAAGGTACTTGATTCTATCAGTAATAGAAATTTTTGACCACTTAAGGTAAGCCTCATAAGCATGGTCAACAGCACGGTCAACCTCTTCCTTCCCTGTATCATGCACTGTACCAATAACCTTCCCAAATGCTGGATTATACACATTAAATTCTGAATCCCCAGCGTTTTCTACACTCTTTCCATTTATATAATTATACACACTGTATTCCATATTTTCACTTTTCATTTTTTTACCTCCATATCACTTATTTTCAAGGCCTCATCTATAACATCCATGCCAGCATTCAATTCATCCTCGTTGATTATCAGCGGCGGAGCGATAATAAAATGCGAGATCCATGTGCTGATATAAACGCCGTGATCCATTGCATATTTCGCTATTTTACTGACAATCTGTGGCTTGCCTTCCATTTTATCTTCGGCTGTTGTAAAAGGTATTTTCTTATCCCTATCCATTGACAATTCAACAGCACTGAAGAGCCCGATGCACCTCACATCGCCTACAGATATGTGTTTTTCTTTTAATTCCTGCAGGCGCTTTGAGAGCAATTTTGACTGTTCCCTCACGTTTTCCAGTATATTCCGTTCCTTGTATTCATCTATTGCAGCTGAGGCTGCAGCAAGCATTAATGGATGTGCCTCATAGGTGTGCCCATGGGCAAAGATATTGTCGTCAAAGAAATCAGAGATTTTTTTACTTACAGCTGTTAATGACAACGGGGCATATGCTCCGGTTATCCCCTTTGCAGATGTGATCATGTCAGGCTTTACCTTCCAGTGGTTTACTGCAAACCATTCCCCGGTTCTGCAAAAGCCAGTCATAACCTCATCAGCTATTAATAGAACATTGTTTTCCTCTGTAATTTCCCTCAATCTTGGCAGGAAATCATCCGGTGGCACCACAATACCATTTGTTCCTGTTACTGGTTCTATTACTATTGCTGCGACGCTGTCCTCATTCTTGATGGTGTATTCTATGTTGTTTAAGCATGCCATGCCGCATTCCGGGTATTCTAATTTAAAGGGGCAATGGTGGCAAAAAGGTGGAGCCAGCCTTATAAAACCAGGAGCATTATGGTATGAATCAACCAGTCTTCTTCTGAAATCTCCGGTTAACTCTATACTGCCCAGGGTGGAACCGTGGTATGAATTGTAAAAGGATATAATTTTATTTTTGTGCTCCTTTGCCATATACATCCTTGCTATTTTGATGGCAGCCTCATTTGCCTCAGTTCCCGAAGTCCCAAAAAAATACTTTGTTAAATTATCGGGCAAAATTGTTTTTAGTTTTGAAGAAACTTCTTCTCTTATATCGGTGTCAAATGATGGAGCGATATATGCCAGTTCCTCGGCCTGCTTCTTTATTGCATTAATTATTCTTTTGTTTCCATGGCCAAGGTTAGAACACATTAATTGGGAAGACATGTCCAGATAACTCTTCCCTGATACATCCTTAAAATAGCAGCCGTTTGCACCTACTATTTTAATAGGGTTCCAGTTCTTCTGCCTGCTCCAGGTAACAAATGTATTTTCTACTGTGGAGTCCATTTTATCCAAATTGGCTTTACTCACTTCCATTATCGTCAAAAAATACAACACATAGTTATATATAAATATTTATCATGAAACTTAATTATTTTATCGATTTGTTAAGTTATTATGATATTTTATATGTTAAATTTGAGTTATAACGACAAATTAAATACTATTTACTTTTATATATATATATAAATTATATTTGTGTTAAAATAATGTATGATATGACGAATTGAGTTCCTTGTATAATGATTTTATCCATAACTCCATTATGGCAATGATCAGGGAATACTGTGAGTTCTTTGTGGGTCAATCCACCGTATATAGTATGTATATCCCTTTTCATATTCAAG
>JAKAAE010000072.1 GCA_021797225.1 Thermoplasmata archaeon
TTCCATACCAGAGAATCCAGATATGGCAGGTATGGAAATACTGGGTAAAAAAGCCAAGAAGGCATAAAGAATTTGGATTCCGTGTATGGGAAAGGCATCTGGATAATGGCTCGTTTATCTGGGAAGAAATAAATATGAATGAATTAATATTAACCGAGGTAGCAAATGAATAACCATGAATGGTCCATGAAAGTATCGCTTAAGGTCTCTATTGACCAGACAGACAGGAATATTATAGATTCAATGTCCACAATTAGGTTCCTGAAGGTCCATGAAATCAGGACAATCATGCAGTACAACGGCATGTTTATTGGGTATGGCGAGCTTTCAGCCAGGTTAAAGATCCTGTCTATTCTATCAATTGTGGAAAAGCAGAAAACCTCTAGAGTATATTCTTACAGGCTTTCAAGAATAAACCAGATATCTGACGTAGATCCCACATCTTAGCCTTGTGAACTAAAAGTTTTAAAAAATATCCTCTGTTTATACTCATCCTTCTGCCATACATGTCATAAAGTTAGAAGAAATACCATAAGATTAACAAATAATATACCACGAATATCGCATATGAAAGAATGCACGATTCATTATCATTCTTTGATGATATTGTCACATCTACCATGGCATATAAAGGTAAGACAGTGGTAAAATAAAATAAATAAGTTTGTTGAGTATATAAAAGAAAAATAATAGGACAGAACATTATTAAATGAAATTCTGATCTGTATTGTTTTTTAATATTTTCCCATTCTTAATTACAATGGCCACTCTTTCTGGTTTTAGGCAGTTTATATCTTTCAAAGGATTTCCATATACCCCTATAATGTCTGCTACATAATCTTTTTTTATATGACCCCTATCATCGAGACCTAGGCATTCGGCTGCGAGGGATGTTGAAGCCTTAAGCGCTTTTAAATTACCTATGATCTGCGACAGGTACACAGCCTCCAAGTAATTGTTGCCATGCCTTTCCTCTGCACTTCCAACAAAGTCTGTCCCAGCTACTATTTTTACACCTGCACTGTCGGCTATTGTAACTTCCTTTTCAATATGCCTTTTTATATAATTATCCCTATATACACTTGAGTTTTTCCTCTGTGCCTTATACACAGACAAAGTAGGAGTATAGAATATCCCTTTAGAAACCATTCTTTTAGCGAGATCCTCATTTAATCCAAGACCATGTTCAATACTTCCAAACCCAGATTCAATAACATTTTCAATCGCAGATGCGCCATATGCATGGGCGGCTGATGGGACACCATACTTTTCAGCCTCGCTGGAAATTGCTCTTAATTCCTCAACAGATAACTCGTTCCTTACTGCCCCACCACCAACAAAACTGCTGGATGCATATGCCTTGATTGATTCTGCCCCCGCTCTTATATTTTTTCTTACAGCCTTTACGCATTCCCATGGCCCATCTGCGTAATATGAATATGATATTTTTTTAGCAAAATTAAGTGGAAACATTTTTGGATCATCGTCTCCACCAGTTTCGGCTATAGAATAACCTGATGATATAACTCTTGGAGATTCTATAAGTCCTAATCTTTCTGCCCTACTGAGCTCCAAGGATACTTTATCCCCCATGGTCCTGACCGTTGTAAAACCACTATTTATTAAATTTTTAAGATCTTTTAGAGAATTGACTGTAAGAATAATATCTGATGTCAGCACCCAGCTCTCCAATGACCTCTCTTGTGTTCCAAACAGATGGATGTGAGTATCAATAAGACCTGGGAGGAATGTTATATCCTTACCATTTGTTGTTTTAATACTGTGTAAACCCTGTTCAGCATATTCTATTTTTCCATCTCCGGAAATTGATATACATCCATTTTCTATAATGTTCTCTCCATCGAATACTCTACCATGAAGTTCCATTTTTCAATATATTCTTAATATAAATAAATTTTATTTAAGCGTGAGAGGTATATATTTCAGGTAAATAATATATAGAGATAAAGGCTATTCAGCTATGGATATAAAAATCATTGATGGGGATAATTCTTTCTTGCGTGATAAAGATGGGACGATGTATATAAATTTCTCTGAGTCTATAAATATATTAGGCCATAGAAATCCTGAAATAATAGAACTGATATTATCGCATCTTAACTCAGGGATCATACATTATCCATTAACAATATCAAAACCTGAAATAGCTAATATTGTTGCAGAAAAACTTATTAAAATAGCCGGAATGGAATCTGCTGGGTATGTATTTACATCATCTGGATCCGAAGCTGCAGATGTTGCAATGTCAATAATGAGGCAACATGGCCCAGTTATAATTATTTCAGGATCATATCAGGGGAATTCGGGACAATCTGTATTCATGAATTCAGATAATGTCAGGCGGTTTGGTAGGGATTTCTGCATAGATTTTCCATATAATGGTGATATTAAACCGGCAGCTGAATTAATGAAATACGGAGTTTCAGGAATTATAATAGAACCACTCCAGGTTGAAGGTGGTCTAAGGGAATTACCACTTAATTTTGTTGTGGAACTTAAGGAGAAATTTCCAGAACTATTAATATGCTTTGATGAAGCGTACACAGGAATAGGTAAAACCGGTGATTTTTTTGCATATGAAAAGTATGGCATAAAACCTGACCTCCTTATAATAGGCAAGGCAATAGGTGGTGGTTTACCCCTTGGGATAACCCTTGTATCAAAGAACGTATATACGAATTCAAATGTGTATAAAATGTTTAGGAACAATGCTTATGGCTCAACATCAGGGAATTTGATCTCACTGGACATTGCTAGTCTAATTATTGATAAGGTTTCCAGCTTAAAATTCTTATCAATGGTAAGGAACAAGGGAGAAATTATTTACGATATGTTATACCCTGTTTATGGTAACAGGCTTACCGGTAGAGGTCTAATATGGGGCATTATTCCAAAAAAAGGAGATATAGCTGAAAATCTTGCCGAAAAGCTAAGAGAACAGGGATTAATGATCACAACCATGTCGGGTGTAATACGCATTTCACCACCTTTAACTATAGATGTACCGATATTGAAAAAAGGATGCGCATTAATAATTGAAAATGTAAGGTAAGTTTGATATATCTAATTCCACTATCTTAGGATGGTATAATTGCTTACTAAATATATAATTTATTTTTTTCCCACATTTATATCTGCATTTTCCAGCGGGACGCCTTTTTTCAGATATGATGCTACGAAACTGAAAATTATCCATAGTATAACAAAAATGCCAGCAAATATGAAAGGATACGCCAGTCCAACATATGTGTAATAAAATATGATAATTATAAATATACTTCCTATTGTAGGGACAATTAAATGTTTAATGGTGTTGAATTCCTTAATGTGCTTCATAAAGACGGGCAATGTTTCATTCACTGCAAAATGATAGATAAGATTCGTTGTAGTAAGTATAGTAGCCCATATTACAACACTATAGAAAAATCCTGTAAGGACACCATAATAATATGTAAGTGGAATTTCTGTGGAAAATGATGCAATTAATGCAAATACTAAAACGAATGTTGCGGCCCTACTTGGACTTCCATATTTTGGGTGTATATTTGAGAAATATGCAGGGAGTACATTATCCCTGCTAAGTGAGTATAGAATTCTCTGTGCGGAGTTTCCGAATATAAGCGGTGATATTAGCTGACCAAGGAATGCCACGGCGAGTACAATTACGGCAACTAAGGTGCCTGCATACTTTGCTGTGACAAGGAGTGCAGGGGCATAGGTACCAGCAAGGGAGGATAGCTGTGACTGAGGCACACCTACTGTAATAGCATACATCATAAAAGTTTCAAACGCACCTGCTATTAAGACCGCAAGAAGAATGGCATGTTTCATTGTGGATTTTGAAAATTTTGCCTCTTCGCTGAAATGTACTACTGCAGAATAGCCAATATACGCGGTGAGTGGCCCAGTAACCATGCCTACAAAGAAACCACTAAGGCCATTGGATGATTTTTCTATATTAAATGTTTGGATACTATTGTAATGCGTATGCATTACCACAAATATGCCGGCTGAAAGCAGAAATACTACTTCCATGATTCCTACGACAATTGCTATTTTTGAGGAAAGCTTTATGCCTAAATAACTTACAATAAATATGAATATAATAACAAGTACTGTAATAATAAATGGGAGATAGAAAGGTAGGATTACATTATAGAGTGTCTTTGCACTGACTGAAACGAGCCACCCGAGCACTGCAGATGAGATAATTACTGGGCTCATTTGCCCGATGAATTGGTCCCATGCAACAGTTCTTGAAATCAACCCATTGTTAGTTCCTGCCTGTACATATTTATAAAAGCCTCCTGCATTAGAAACTTTTGTTGAAAATATATAAACAGCTGCTACGTCAAATAGCATCAATATAGTCCCAACTACAAATGTAAGCGGGGCAGCCTCCCCAGCGAATGTTAAGGATGTTGTAGAGGAAATTAAATAAATGCTTGCAGGGAAAATTGCGGTAAACGATAAAAATACAACCCCCCAGAACCCTAAAACATTATGCTTAAGTTCTTTATTTGCCATTCAGATGTGATAGACATATTATATTAAAATTTTTATTATTAAAAATCACTACAATTGTAGTGTTATTATTATTGAATATGAAATCCTGAATATGTTAATACACAATAGAAGTTAGGATATTGCCATAATATAATTCAAGGAAGGCCTCTAATTATCAATAATACACAGCAATTTGGCAACAAAGCTGTTTTGTTGCCTATAAATTTATTAATCGGGATAAAATACAAGTAACATGGCAAATGTACTTCTTATGCATGGCGGAGTTGGTATTGAGGAATCTCTTGTTGATGCAGCAAACATTAAGCTTAATTCATATGCTAGTTCTCTTGAATTAAAAGGAAATCCACTTGATTCAGCTATAGCAGCAGTAAAAATAATGGAGGACGATCAAGATTTCAATGCTGGCACAGGTTCTGTTATGAGAATCGACGGTAGCATTCAGATGGATGCGTCTGTTGCCATTCCTGGAGACTTCGGATCGGTTCTTGCCATAGAATCGGTAAGAAACCCTGTTTTGGTTGCAAGAGATGTAATGGAATTGACACCACATAAAATGCTTGCAGGGGATGGTGCAGTAAAATTTGCTAGATTGCTGGGATATAAAGAATATAACCCAGTGACCGATAGGTCTAGAAGTAGACTTAGGGCGGCCCTTGAAAATCTAAAAACACCCGGTAATGATTCTTATGCAAAGTATTCTAAACTTATGGGAAAAACCGACTTTAATGATTTCATGAAAGATTCATGTGATACAGTTGGAGCTGTAGCACGCATTGATGGAAAATTTGCAGCAGCAGTATCCACTGGCGGAGCTTCCCCAATGTTAAGAGGTAGAATTGGTGATTCACCTATATTCGGTGCTGGGATATATGTCGGTGATAGGGGAGCAGTTGTTGCAACTGGAATAGGAGAGGAAATCAGTAAGAGACTTTTATGTTTTAGGATACATGAAAAAATCGGCACTGAGCCACTTCATGATATAATGAAAGAGGAAATTTCATTTTTTAAAAATGTAATTGCAGGTGTTATCGCAGTCAGTTCAGATGAATATGGTTACTTTGCAAACAAGGGAATGGGAACAGGATTAAAATTAAAATAAATTATCATCCAATAAGAAGCGATGGACGGGATTGTGTAATTAAAATTTTAGATATTGTTTTGTAGAAATAATGTTTCCTGTGCAGGAAGCTTTAAGTTGGATATTGAATTTACATAATTTTGGATTTACAATCCATAGCAGGTTTAATAACATTGCTATTATCTCTATAATATGCAATGGTAAAAACAAGAGCCTATCATTTCAAATGCCATGTTTCTATCATATACAGATGCACTGGTTATCTTCCAGCCAATTATAGATAATGAATTCGTACCTATAACTGCATGCACCTTCCTTCTGTATTCATAGCCCATCGTGCTGTAGCCCCATGAACTTTGAGAGTGTTTATATTTTCTATTATTACTTCTCCTCTATTCTCTGCTTTACCTCTATTTATAATAGACAAATCTATTGTAGTACGACCATTATCCGGATTTATTATATCTACTATAAATGAATTTATAAAATGCCAGTCTATTCTTGGGGCTCTATAAAATGGTGTTATAAAGTTATGTATGTCTTTGATGTTCAGCAGTTCCATGAACTCTTTATGGTTGTTGAAGAAGTACCTAGATGACCTGTATGATATACTGTAAAAATTAAGGAATACAATGATCTTCACAATAAGTTTATTAAGATACCCCTGTTCTATCTCCAGTAACCATTTTATCAAATATTTGCATAATTAATGAGATGTGAATCCCTGCTATCTCCAAATAATGTTATTAAAATTAGTAAATATGCTAACAGTCTAACAAATTACGAAAATTTAAACATGCTAATATTATAAAAATTAAAATTTGGGAGCCATATCGGTTATGGCCATTTCTATGTTTGCCACAAGTGTGTATATGCTCATGTAGCCCACTGAGCTTGTAAGTTTTCCACTAACGGTCATCATGTTGTAGAAGTATGATGAGGTTATGGAGTTGAATACAAACCCATGAACGTCTGGAGCAACAAACCAATTGTCATTGGACATTGGCATCCATATATATGCATACTGATCGTATACTACCTTGGAAACATTTTTCATTTCAGCAATCTGATTAGTTTTATTCAGGAAATCAAGGTCTTTAAAGTATGTCTGAAGTGTGGAATTGTCAACCCATGCGTGATTACCTCCAAATGACCCCCCATCAGCTACATCGTATACAGGTATAAGCTGCTGACCTATGGGATCTGGATAATCAGGTTCCCAAACAGTGAGTGCAAACTGAGGTGTTGCAGATGCTGAGGTCCATGTAGATACTACGGATGCGGTTACACCTTTTGTATTAAATGTTAAACCAATATTAGAGAATGAATCTACTGCAATTGTTAGCTCTGATGTATCAACCGTATTCAGTGGAGATATTCCCGTCAATGTAAATGTATGTTTTGAGAGATCGATAGCGTGACTATTCGTTGTATTACCTATTTTTGTACCGTTTGGAAGCTTTACATAAAAGTTCATTTCATGTCCTGCCATGGTTAGGTTCTGTATGGCTGCTGTTAGATTCTGTGTTGGGAGTGGTAGGTTATCCGGGTTATAATATGCCTTTCCGTATGCAGGAGATAATGGTCCTAGTTCCTGGTATGCTTCAGGGGTACCATTATAATTGTTACTGAATATTTTAAGTTCAGCAGTATAATTTATTGCATCGTATAGTGCCTCCCTGAAATGTGTATTATTAGTATAAGCATCATGTACATTCATCGATATATAACAGGTGCCTACCTCTGGATAAGAATGAACAAGTGAAGTATTCCTGTCAGCCTTTATGTGGTAGCCATCTATCATCTGCTTGAAGGATGTAGGTGCTATTGTTGATATCTGTGATATTCCCCTGTCGAAGTCCTCTAATCTGTCAGCATGCGATAATCCGTATTTTATTACCACGGTCTTTATATGTGCCGGCTGGGCTATTGCAGGTACACTGCTGTTATGGCCATCCACCCAGTAGTTCGGGTTCGCCTTAAGCACTATGGTTGAGAATCCTTTTCCAACACTGGATATTATGTATGGAC
>JAKAAE010000073.1 GCA_021797225.1 Thermoplasmata archaeon
CACTGAAGAAATTCAGGAGTGATATCAAATGCTATCCGGTTGAACCGGAATCTGCACAATTTCTTGCCGGAAAGCCCGTGATAACAACCAGACACAAGATACAGGGTGGCGGGCACGCAATCAAACCGCCATACTGGGATGAATCCCTTGTAGATGGTTATCTCAGTGTCTCAGATGAGGAGGCTATATTCGCAGCAAGGCATATGGCTGCAACAGAGGGTATATTTACGGGCTATTCCGGTGGTGCCAATGTGGCCGCGGCCATGAAATTGGATGAGACTATGAACAGGGGCTCTATTGTTGTTACAGTACTACCCGATTCGGGCTTGAAATATCTTTCCTCTGATCTATATAAATATTGAAAAAATAAAGTTGGAAGCTCCTGTATACTGGTCAGGAAAGAAACTCACTCACGGGAGGCATGGAAGTCCATGTCGGTAATTTCCCTGAATATTTGCTCACCTTTTTCAGGATTAAGCTGGTAGATCATATGGAAAAACAATGTTTTTTTATCAGGATTCTTACGGACCATGCCGGCCAGATAATCGGCAGTTTCTTCCGCAGAGTCAATAACCATATCTCTGGCTTCATTATCAGGACCAATATTATCATGTATTGACTTAAGATCCTTCAGGAATTCATCTGCAACATCCACGTGAACCGGGCATATATTCAGATGTATTGTCGATGGAAGCCCGAGGTTTTTGTTTGACGGCTGTACCTGCGGATACCATCCGTGTTCTATCATTTTTACACCGGTCTGGAATATGCTATTATTATCATCCTGGAAGGCAAATATGGTTGCGTCCGGTTTTCCTGTTATCCTGTATCCTATCTCTTCTATTCCTCCTTTTATGGTTTCATATGCATCCAGTGTTTTCTTTGCCAGTGCTGTGTATCCATCAAATCCGAGATAATTGAGTATTGCCCATGTGCCGGCCAGAGGACCGGCTGATTTCGTGGCCTGTATACCCGCATTGGACATGGGATATCCGGGCCAGCGTGCATTTACATATATCTGATGTCGCCTGTATGATTCATTTTTGTACATTACTACTGATGAACCCTTGGGAGTGAAGCCATATTTATGGAGGTCTACTGACATGGATATTACTCCGGGAAGTTTAAAATCATAATCGGGAATATTTCTACCATTCCTCTTCAGGAATGGCAGTATCATACCACCGACACATGCATCAACATGGAGCCATAAATTATGCCGGAGAGCCATATCAGATAATTCCTTTATGGGATCAATTGTTCCGTACGGAAATGATGGCGCGGAGCCGACGATCATTGCAGTATTTTCATTTATATGGCCTTCCATAGCAGCAACATCGGCAAGATAATTTTGATCCACAGGAACTCTTATCTCCTTAAGGCCCAGGTATTCTATCGCCTTGCTGAATGATGGATGCGCTGTGACCGGTAGTATTACCTCCGGAACTCCAGTGTGCTTTTCAAGAAAGGTATCCCTGGCTGCCTTCATAGCAAGTATGATGCTTTCAGTGCCCCCCGTGGTAAAAGTTCCTGCAACATTATCACTACCATGAAGCAGGGAGCCCATCATCGCCACAACGTCATTTTCCAGTTTCAGGGTACTTGGAAAAGCATGGTAATCCATACCATTTCTGTTTGAAAATTTGAGGAAAATATCCTGGAAATCTTCCAGTTCTTTTATTCCAGGGTCATAAAAATATGTAAACAATCTGCCCCTGCTATTTTTGATATCATTCTGCCCATATGTGTCGAGAAGATCATGTATCTCCTCAGAGCTCATCCCTTTCTGTGGAAATTCTTTCAACATAATTTAACATTTTCTTATGGTTAAAAAAACTTTGCCGTTTCAGTCCATTTTTTTTATTTTTTTCCCTGCAGCTTTGATTAATCTTTCAGCAAGCAGGCGATCCGAATCTATCAGGGGCAAATCCGTATCGGCTTTATTCAGTATTACCGGTATTTCCGTGCATGCCAGGATCAGAGAATCCACACCTTCATCCTCAAGATCCTTAATTACGGGCATCAGCAGTTTTTTACCTTCCGGGATATTTCCAAGTTTGACAGCCTGCACTGCGCTCATTACATCATCCTCTCTTTCAGGGATTACAGTATTTATGCCTGCTTTCTTTAGTTCCTTTATGTACAGCCCCGATTCTATTGTAGCAGTTGTAGCCAGTATTCCTGGCTTCCTGAATCCAGATTCCAGAACAGCACTGACGGTTAGGTCAATCATGTTGAGTACATTTATTCTTCTGTGGAACTGATCAAACCATATATGAACTGTGTTGCATGGAATTCCAATTGTTTCAATTCCTTTGCTTTCCATGAAGTCAATTCCTTCATTTATTGCCTTAACAGGGCTTTCACCACCATGGAAATATGCGTCTATCCTGTTTGGAATTTCAGGATCATTATAAAGTACATATCTTACATGATCCTGATCTTTATGAGCCTCTGTCATTTCCGTTAAACGTTCGATAAACTGGTTGGTAGCCTCTGGACCCATGCCACCTATTATTCCTACCTTTATATCCATATTATCAGTATACAATAAATAAATACAATATAATACTTACCACAATTTAAACAATTAGGACACACTATAAGGTATTCCTGTCATTTTTATGATTTAATTACTTTTGTTTATTCTAACAGATCATAATAAAATATTTTATATTCTCACAATTCATTAATATTTTTAAATAAATACAGGATTTAAGGATACTTATTATATTCCAGCATATCAATTCATGCAGTTTTCAATTATCTCGTTAATATGATATCACCAGAATCGGTAGTATTTATATCCCCGTAATGTTCCAGTGTGACCCAATCTAAATGTTTTAATTCCATTTCTAAATCTATCACCAGGCTAAAATATTCCCTGATTCTTAGATCCGGAAGTATGAAATTCATGTATAATTTTTCTTCATCTGCATACATGAAAAGGAAATTCCATGTAATATTCTTGTTCATTGCCGTGTTTGTCAATTTGATGAATATATCTTCATCCGTTAATGTCTCATAAATATGGTCCTCTTTTGATATTACTTTCAATCCATCAACATTTCTTATTTCCCTATCAGAATATATAATAATCATGAATTTCCCGTCAATAGGGTAATTGTTTTTGAACTGTGCTACAGATCCGGTGTTTTTAAGTGCATCAATAACTCTGTAATGCCCGAATACAGTCATTGGTAGGCTTATTGCCAGAGATTTTAAATTTGGATAATTCTGAACGCTGTATTGAAGAAATCCTTCAGTCGGTCGTAAATTAATTTTAGAGATCAAATGGTTCTTTCCAGTAAATTCATAAAGTATATCGGAGAATGCTCCAGTAGCATTATCGTGCATGAACCCTGTTATTACCAAATAACCATTTTCAATTGTGGTATAGGCAACATTGAGTCCGCCTATATCACATAGCTTTTTGATTAAATTATATAGTTCAATGTCCTCTATCTTTTTTCGAAAAATTGTATAAAGCAATCTTTCTTCAAGTCCAATGATTCCAAAAACAGACCTGAATTTATCATATTCTGCGGTCTTCGGTAGTATTATATTCAGGAACAAATCTTCATTTTCTAATGTGATCGGGCTGTTAATAGTTAAATCAGGATTATCATCGATTCCTGTAGGAATAAAATTGAGCCTTATCTTCAGTTGAAACAAATTTGAAAGTTTCATTTCAAGCTTTGAAAATTCCATATTAATATATACAAGGAATATATAAAAACTATTTGTTTTATTTTATGAATTGCCTGAGCTTTTGAAGGCTGGAGTGTCCATGGATGATTCTTTTGGAGCTTTATTGAGCCAGAATATGGGAAGAAGCAGCGTTATCTCAAAAAATCCCCAGAATGCAGAAATATATGTAAATAAATTATTTTGTAGTACCAGGTATATAGAAGCTATAAAAAGAAATACCATTATTGTTATCTGCGCCCAGAAATGGCTCCAAGACAATTTACCACCTGTCCTCGCTGTTGTGAAAGGTTTATGTTTCTTTAACAATACACTTATGGTTGCCGAGATACTTAGTGGGAATATCAAAACATTGGCACACATATTGTAGAATGCAAAACGAAGTGGGGCTCCCTTTTCAAGATGTGAGAGGATAAATGTGGTCAATACCAGAATGGTATATGGAAGCCATGCAAAAAGATACAGGAGATCGTTTATGGTTAGAACCCTTATACCCACAAGATCCAGTATAGGGGAAAGGAGGAATATTAAATAAAACCATCCGAAAAGATACCATGTGGTTGTGGCAAACCAGTCGGCTTTCTGCCTTGCAGGAAATTTTCTGCTGAATAGAATTTTTTTAATTATTTTGGGCATAAGCTTTAGTGACCCGGCCATCCACCTCCACTGTTGATTGACGTATCCCTGCATGGTTACAGGAGCTCTACCGAATACAAGTTTTT
The DNA here is from genome assembly GCA_021797225.1 of Thermoplasmata archaeon. The sequence goes on from JAKAAE010000073.1 coordinate 4,431, forward strand.
TATTGAAATACATGCCAACCCATCCCTTTATAACCATATTTACAGTGGTGGCGATGTCCTCAACTATATTGGACTCATCAAAATAATCGACCGACCTAAGGGCTTCCATTCTGTATACAACATTGGTTCCGCATGAAAATAAAGTGCCGGTCACACTTTTCCCCTCTGTGAGTATTTCATAAAAAATGAATTGCTGTGCCTGGGCAATTTCTGCAAGGGTGCTGGAATCGGAATTTGAATATACCTGTGGGACCTGCACGAACCCGACTTTCGGATTTTTGTCCAGCAAGGCAGTAGTTTCTCTTACAAAATCAGGGGCGGGCATCTGATCTATGTCCAAGACACAGGCATATTGTTCGTTCAGGTTTTTGAGCACATTATTCAGTGCACCGGCCTTATAACCACTTCTATTCTCCCGATGGACATACTTCATACCCAGTCTCTGTGCCAGGTCTTTTATATAATCTGTATTTCCTGTTGTTGAATCGTCAAGAACATAAACGTCTGCATCCTCACCTACATTTGATGATATGGCGATTAAATTTGTTTTGACCATTTCAGGTTCTTCATTGAATATAGGTACGAGGACGGCTACCTTTCCCCTTATTCCACTTACATATCCATAATCTATAGTGGATTTGTATTTATCAGTACTATTTCTAAAGGATAGAAAATATGTTACGCTTTGAATACCAAAGAAAACATTAGCAATCCAGAACCATATTGTAAAAATATAATCTAATAGAGTTCCATGCTTCAGGATAAGTGCTGCATAAAGCGAAGATATTACACCAACAAAAATGAAAATTATTGATACTATTGTCATTATATTTACAAGTGATACGGTATATTTTCCCATTCTCATCACCTGATATTTTTAAATATATCATCTGACGCGTGACTATTTTTGGGTACAGCTTTTACATGTTCTGTTGCTTCTATTCCATTGGAAGTTATACGGAAATAAAAAGGATTGGAATCAAATACTGTACCCCGCATTTTTACAATATTGATGGATCTGCTAATACCTTCCTGCCCCGAGGTATAATTCAATTTTATAATGCCTGTTACGTAATATTCCTCGACTCCGAACATGCTCAAATCACTATTTCTGATTCCAGATGTTAATAGAATGGTGACGCCCCTTATAGCCAGGCTATTCAGCATCAAATTTACATAATCATCATCCGGCATCAATAACAATGTAATAGGATCAATTACAACTCTTTTTATCTGCTTGGAAATGATTATTTTTTTTAATTCTGTAACAACCTTTGTTATAAATTTTCTGAAATCTTCCTTACCGGAGGAGATATCGGTTTTCATGGACCTGATGGAATCCGATATTTCCATTACCTCTATCATTTTCTTGTTATAATAATCGGCAAATCCTATATCCATCGTCCTGATATTATCCAGAAACTGATCCGGAAAGGTATCTGTAAGAATCATTAAACCTTTCTCGCCTATACTGGCCCCGTATGAGAGAAATGTACTTGCCAGTGTAGTTTTCCCGGCCCCTGTTGTTCCGGATAGCATATACACATATCCGGGTCGTAACCCTCCAGAGAGCTTTGCATCCAGTGTAGTTATCCCGAATTTAGCTCTCTCATGTGTATTTTCGTCATTATAGTGCAGATCCGCTATATCAATGTTATAAACGCCGCACATTTTCTTAATGTAATCACTTAATTCTACGGATGATAATAGTAATTTTCTTGTAATGCCGGCATCCATTGCCTGGGAATTGAAAATCATTATATCATTTGGCTGTATATTGTCATCAGCAAGTATTACAGCAATTAGTATACTGTTTGAGGTAACAACATAATCAAAAATATAATCCATTCCAGATTGCCCTTTTATTTCCTTATTTTTAGAAATTTCAAGAGAGTTAAATTCTAATGAGTATTTAGATGAAATAATTTTAGCCAACGCGTCAGAATCAATATTTGCCTTATCCAATATTCCACAATTAAATCGTGGCATATAAATTTTTTTAAAAGCATGAATAAATAGCATTCATGCAAAAATCATGTTATCCAAATGATAAGGATTCATATGACTATAAGCCAGAATTATTTAAAAGCAGGAAAATATTTATAGTTCTCCATATATTTCTTTATCGAAATCTGTGCACACATTAACATTTATAATGTTCTTGCCATATAACTCTCTGCTTGCAGAAAACATAATTTCAAGGTATTCATTCAGGCGTGACGAAGAAATGACAGAGGAAGAATATAATCTGTTATTCTTGTATTTAATAATTATATTCCCCCTGAATATTCCCCGTGCATTTGCACGATCTTTTATAATACTCAATAACTTATTTGTGCTTTCTGTCTCATATATCATATCCTTTTTTGACAAACTAATGAAATTCTCTTTTTCCTCAACTTCACGTTGAGAAAAAATTATTATCTTAAAGTTGTTCAGGCAGTATGGATTTTCTACAACTTCTGCCAGCGCGTCTTCCTCCATGATTACTTTTGTTGGATAGTCTATATTATGCATTGAAATGGGTAACGAATACTGAATAATGGATAATGGAGTTCTCTGATTCTTTTTATTCATTAAAAAAATAACGTCCTCACTCTTTTTCATTAATAAATCATCTATAAAATATGGGATAACCAGATATTTATTGAGAACAAGGGATAGAGGCTCCTTATACTGGCTATGATATCTAACCCTTATAATCAGTTTTCCCTGCTCTACTGTGATCTCAGAAAACTGAACGCTTTTCACACCCCATAATTCTGCTATTAAATTCAGGATTCTTGAAGAAATTACCGGTCTGGATATCATATAATAGCTTTCAGTCTCTATCGGGCTATATGACCGGATTATTTCCGAGATGCGTTCCTCAACACCCTCTTTTGCAATAAAAGCCTCAAAATAATATTTGTCTTCAGTGTCATCCCTTCTGACAATAATGGAAAATGTAATATTATGCAACTTGGACAGTCTAAAAAGATCAGAAGAATCATTTATCAATAGTTTCATTTTCATATCTAAGCGGCAGCCGATATCCTTAATTCGCATTGAAATATAATTATAATTACCTATATATAATTAACTTATATATCATATGCCGATTTAAACATTTTAGACAAAAATGATTTATATTTATAAAAAAATTTGTATAATGTTATTATTTAATGGAATTTCTGCCATATGAATCAATGTTTATATAAAGTGCCGATAAGTGCCT
>JAKAAE010000074.1 GCA_021797225.1 Thermoplasmata archaeon
GCTATGCGGCTAATATTGAAACTGCAAAATCCATACACGACACTGTCAAATCCATCCTCCCCTATTATAAGCAGCCGAGAATAATTGAATTTACAGAGGAACTCCCGAAAACCATCAGTGGAAAAATAAAAAGGCATGAACTCAGGGAAATAGAAAGGGAAAGAAGAGAGAATGATGTTACTGTGGAAAACGAATTCCATTTATAAACATATGATTGATAAGTTGATTTTTATCGAAGTATTTTTATATGTAAAAGAAATGGATGATTTATGCTGATTCATGAGACCCCCGGAATAATCGATACTGAATGCATGCTTGAACTAAACATTAATTCTTTCATGGCTGAAAATTTGAAAATTATCGGAAAATCCTATGTCGTATTCCTGAAAGAGGAAGCAGAGGGCACTTTCATGGAAACATTCATTGATAGCTCTCTGAAGGAAACGTTAATGTTGAATCCGGAGGCATTCCAGAATATTTCGGGATATCTATCATATACAGAGAAACTTGATAATAATGTCATACCGAAATTTATGGCCTCTGTTTCAAAGATAAAAACTGCAATGCCACATCAACCCTATCTGAAAGATGGAAAACTCTATATCCCAATTTCATACAGGCATAATTTTTCAAAAGAGATGTCAGATGCAATCCTCTCCATAGTCAATATTCCAAAACTGGTCAGCAATGTTACAATAACCCCCGTGAACAGCACAATGGACATTCTTAAGAGAAGAAATAAAGAACGGCCAATTATGATCGTCAAATTTACCCTTCCTGCTAAATTGAACCCAGATCCTGAGCTCATAAAAATTATGGGGGATGCAGATTCCCTTGGAAGGCTTGTCAATATTTACAGGAGCGATGATCAGTTCCAAATTGCTTTGCTCACCAGAAGGCCCCTTCCATTAAATAAATCAATAGAAAAAATACCTGATATAGAAAATGGATACTGGGTAACTTTAGCCAGTCCGTTCTTCGGGAGAGTCCTGAAAAAAGCAAATAAAAGGGGTATTAATTTGGATATCAATTATATCTGTATGGAACAGAATAGAATTGCAATTACACAATTTCTACCCAAAATGAGGGCTATGGAATACGTTAAGATACTGTATAATTCTAATATGGAGGAGATGAAATCCAATAATTTATCTATTGAGCTCATCAGTGAGTTCAGTGATTATATACTGCAGTATATTTAAAGCATGGTATGTAGGGCGTCTCACATTTTAGCTACTGACGATTTTCATTATCTCACTCCTATTATTCCCAAGCTCAATATTTGATATTACCATTAAATTGTATGCAATCACCTTAAGGCCAATTATATTATCATAATCCCTGTTGCTGACATACCATATATTCTCAGAACCCATTATCTCTTCGAGTATGGAAAATATCCTCTCAATCTGCCACCTCATGGAATACATTGATGAATATTCCTTTTTTAATTCTATTCCTATTCTTCTATTCACTGTCAATCTATCATTTATAATCCCTCTTCTCTTATTAGTATCAATCATAGGCAGAGAATGTGCATTCTCAAATATGTAATCATATATTACAGAAGTATCATATGCAGAATCAGCAAGAATATACCTGTAATTCCTTACTGAATCAATCATCTCATGTGCCACAGAGGAGTCATGTATGGTTATGGATAGTTTAAACTTATACACATGTAAAGAGATATATATAACGAATAATTTATATAAATATATAAAGGAGGTAATGTAAATGCCGGGAAGAGTATACACAAGCGATGAGAAGTTCAATATTATAATGGAGTCATTCCAGAATCCAGATATTACAATAGCAGCAATATGCAGGGAGCATGGAATAGCAGTATCATTATTCTATAAATGGAAGGAACAGTTCTTAGAAGGAGGAAGAAAGGGTCTGGAAGGCAAAGATCCTGATAAGTCCCTGGCTAAGGAGGTTGAAAGTCTAAAATCAATAATAGGTGAAATGACCGTGGCAAATGAAATATTAAAAAAAATTATATGAAGAGGAAAAGGTGAGTTCAGTGGATGAGATGTATAATAATGGAATAAAAATAAGCAATGCATATTATTATTCCGGAATAAACAGGATTACGTACTATTACAGGAAGAGGCACGAAAACATAGAAGATAGAAGATATTTAACCAGGATAGACAGCAGCATAGTGAATAAAATAATAGAACTGTGCAGGGAAAGAATAACATATGGCTATAACAGGATATGGGCATTATTAAGGAATTCAGGAATAAGGATAGCCAGGAAGACAGTATACAAAATAATGAAGAACAATAATCTGGCACTGCCACTGCATAACCATAAAAATAAAAAGGAATTGAAATTACTAAGAGCAGATAAGCCTGGGATGCTGATTGAAACAGATATTACGTATGTAAACGGCAAGTAAAAAATATCCAATATCGGCAGAATAAAGTTACCATATGTATTAATATACCAAACAGTTGATATTGATTTGTCAACGATGACAAAAATACCATATTTCTCTATATTTATCTTCTATTATTCTTATGTTCTGCTTTATCGATTAGGGTGGCAAGTTAAATTGCCGAAAATGGGCAAATTTGGATTGGCGTTTACAATAATACATCATGCACTGCTAGGGATGCAATAAATGCAGTAGATGATGCAATAATAAGGAAGTTCAACGGAAATATACCGGATAACCTTACATTAAGGACAGACAATGGACCCCAGTATATTTCAAAAGAGTTCAATGAGCATCTTAAAATAATGAATATCAAACATGAATACATAGAAAAGGAAACACCTGAGGAGAATGGTGATATTGAATCATTCCACAATTCAATTAAAACTGATTATATATGGATCAATGAAATCAGTAATTTCAATGAGGGAAAGGAAATAATAGAAAATGCATTCAATGATTACAATAACATAAGGCCGCATTCCACACTGGATTATTATTCACCACTGCTGTTCCTTGATAAATGGAACAGTGACAGTAAATTCAGGGAATATTATAGAGGATTTTTAAAGAACTTGAAGGATGGTTACAGAAGAAGAAAGAGCAATTATAATAGGAGGTCGATGATAAATGTCTCATGAAATGGAAAGATTTTTGTTTAAGATTCACTATCCAACATCATCCTTATAATTCCTGTACTTACTTCTCCTCTCTGCAGTTGTATATTTGCATGTATGGATCATGAAGGAATCAAATGCAGCTATCTCATTTATAGAATATAATGATTCAATCTCCATGTTAATAGCATGGAGGTCTAATGATCTGGACCTCCTGGAAAGCATCTGGAATGATGGTATTTCAGTAATCCCTATTAACTCCATATACTCCCTGTGGTTTTCCAGGAATATTCCTGATGATCTGTATGAGATGTTGAATATCTGGAGTAAAACTAGAATCTTGAGAATCTGTTTATCAGAGTACTTTCTTTTTCTGCTGTCAGGCGAAACTATATTATCTATAATATCCATAATCAACGGGATGTGCTTCTCCGGCATATCCCATAATTACATTCTCATAGATAATGTTCGACAATTGCAGGACATATTATGAAATGTGAGACATCCTAATGGTATGAATTAATTTTATTTATATTTTGAAATAATAAAACCGTGCCTCTTTAGGTTATGATTTCTGTTAACCATGTTAACAAACCTATTTTAAAGTTATCTTCTTTGATAATTCAAAGATACTTGAACTTTCAGGATTAACCCTCAATCCCCCTATCCCGTCTGCGAATGCATCCGGGAATGCCTTCCTTATGATATTATAGGAGCCATTCAAATCCGCATTTATTGGGATTCCATTTGTAGATTTAAACAATCCCCTCTTCATTCTTTTGCCAGGATATACATCATGCTCCTCAATGCTTTCATTATGAAGGAAGGAGCATTTTGAAGTATAACTCTCTTCCTGCAGGATAACATCAATACCATTCTCTTCTCCTTTGTATTTGATCATAGATATAAGTCTATTGACAGGGAGCGATACGAAGTTCTGGTTATTCTTCTTCCCATGTTCACATTCTGCTTCCATAATTCATTGTGCCCTATTACAATGGTATCAATGTCATTGAATAATGCATAATTTATAATCCCCTTGATAGTTTATGGAATATATCATTGATTATTCTATTACTGGTATGTGGGATGGGAAAAACAGCAAAATGGACTTATCAGAATGCGACAGGAGAGATTTGATTTCCTGCTTGATATAATAGCTCCAAGGTTTTTCCAAAGGTACTTTGACAGCTTGAATATTGCAGTTGAACGAGCAAAGTACTCCGATAAACTGGATTAATAGAGCTCATACATGAAAAGATAATTGTATACTTGATTAATTCAACTGGCCTGCTTGCCGGCAAACTTTTGGGGAAGCAAAGTTGCGTGTAACATATCTTCATATAATTTTCATCAGGTAAAAAACAACAGAATTACTTTTATTTAATTTGTTTCCGGGCTGATGGCAATGAATTACATGAGAATAGTATACAATAAATTTATGGACATGGTATAAAGAAACAATGATAAAACGTATTTAAAAATTTTATAAAATTTAAATTTTTATTATTCACCATCTATCCAATAAATAAAATATTAGCGTATTTTATTTCAGCTAAAAAATTCTTTTTTGATTGACACCACGGCCCTGTCAATTTCCTCAAATGTGTTGTAAAAGTGCGGGGCAATTCTGAGGGATTCTGCCCTTGCCGATGTGATGATTCCATATTTTTCCTTCAGTACTGACTCAGCCTCCGGAGGATTATTCATGGGAATTGCGATAATATTTGCTGACTCTTCCGGTGTGGATGTGGTAATGCCATATTTATCAAGTTCATCCTTCACATGCTGGAACAGCCTTCTATCTTCATTTTCAATTTCACTGTAGTGTTCCAGTATGCATTTCATTCCCTCTATGGACGCATATACGGATGGAATAGACCATGTCCCATTCTCAAATTTTCTTGCACCCTCTGCATATTCCACATGTTCTGCACCGAATTTAAAGGGATTTTTCTGGGAAAACCACCCTATATCAGCCGGTTCAAGTTCCCATCCTGCCTGTGGATTGACATACAGAAATGCGATTCCTGAAACCCCTAGAAGCCATTTAAGATTGCCCGACGCAAGAAAATCTATTTTGCTTTTCTCCACATCGATATTGACACCACCCAGGGACTGGTAATCATCTACATATATATAAGAACCTTTTTCATGGGCAATTTTTGCAAGTTCACCAACATCCTGCCTGAATCCGTTCAGGGACGATACATGTATAGCTGTTGCCATTACAGTGTTTTCATCAATGGCATTTTCATAGTCCTCAGGGTTAATTATCCCGTTCCTGTTTTTGATGGTTTTTAATTCGACCCCGTATTTCCTGTACGCATGCAGGGCGAAATTGGTTGTGGGAAATTCCAGATCGCTGGTGACTATATTGCTTTCCTGGCTGAATGTAAATGAACTCATCAGTGAGTTCAGTGCAGATGAAACAGAATAAAGCACAGCAACATTCTCCGGGTCGGCATGTATTATTCCTGCAAACAGCCTCCTCGCCTCATCTACCTTTTCTGTCCACATTCCCCAAGGATTTCCTAGGGTTATGACATCGTCTATATATTTGTCTAGGGCAAGTTTAACACCTTTGAGCATTGGAGATTTAGAGCAGGCAGCAAGATGGTCAATTTTATCCAGTCCGTAAAATTCATTCCGTATTTTCTCCTTATTCATATCAAATCCTCCGTGAAATCTATTTTTAAAATATATCTTTTCTTGATAAGTACATAGGCAATGGCACATATCCCATACGCCAGAATTATCAGCGGCCCCAGATCAATAGGAAATGTTAGTGAAACCACGGAATAATAAATGGCAAGCACTACAATTATAGTGGATATTGATGGCATAATAATATGTGTTGATGCCTTTTTCCATGTGCGATTTCCCTCACTACGGAATTTTGAATAGAGGGAAAAGTTGAGCATAACATGGATTACCAGTGTTGTTACAGTGCTGACCGTGGCAAAAAATAGGAAATCATCAAAAAAGCCGTTGAAGAAACCTCCCTCAGCATAATAGAAGGCAAGCGATGAAATTCCGGCCAGAATGGCAAATATAAGTGTTATATACCCGAGGGCTACGTGCGGCGACCTGTTCTTATCATGTATGCCTGAAAGCCTTGATGGAATTATCTTATCCCTGGCCATTGCATAAATATTCCTTGAAAGGGCCGTTGCCATGGTCACAAACAGCGGATATACCACAAAGAAGTTCAGGATAAAGAATATTCCCTGCGGCACACTGCCGAATCTTGAAACTATGACGAATCCCGGGTAAATGCTGTTGCTGAATGATGCCATTGCGTTGATGCCCCAGCCTGCCACCATTGCATAGGAACCCAGAAGGTATATTGCACCCATGATGAGTATAATGGCAAGAACTGCCTTTCCTATGGATTTCCTTGCTGCACGCGCTTCTTCCCCAAGTGGCACTATTGAACCGAATCCGGCAAATGAGAGGTAACTTCCAGTGATAAATCCAAGGAATACTCCCTTGATTCCGACACCGTAGGCAGTGAATGGAAGAAACCCTATCTTTGGCGAGGTAATTATTATTGCTATGGATATGGAAACAACGAAAACTATCTGGATTACATTAGCTATAATTTGGGTTTTATAAGATAGTTTTATTCCCTTGTAGACCACATAAAACGCAGGGATTGAAATAAGAATAATATAGAGGTATCCTATGGAGTCCGGTATATTCAGGCCTGTTACATATCCCAGTGTTGGAGAAAATGTAAGGACATAATAGCTGAGAATGAAGAGGAGGTTTGCAAATTCATAGAGTATGTATAAAAAAGCAGCAAAAGAACCAGCGGTCATTCCGATTCCGTTGCCAATATATCCATAATACCCCCTGGCGCTGGCCATCTTTTTGGAGTATTGGTATATAGAATTACCTGCAAGGAGCGAGGCAAGAAGACCTATTATAAATGACAGGGGCGTTGCTCCCAGTGCAAATGCAGCGGCACCCAATATAGATCCTCCGAATATGCCTATAGGCGACAGTTGCCCCATTGCCTGGAATACGAGACCTCCTGTGCTTACAGAATTCCTGCTTAAACTTTTAACATCTTCCATTAGAAAATAAAATGTAATACATATTTAACAGTTATTAAAAAAACTTGCTCTATATTTTTAATAAATTAAAATAATTTGTTTGAAAACTTCCATTAATCACAAAAAAATCAAAAATATTTTAAACACGTCCATACTGTGTTTGTATGCAAATAGAAATTTCAACGGTTGATAGATCAATAATAAAACTGCTCGTCATGAATAGCAGGATAACTGTCAGGGAAATATCCCGGGAAATAGCCATATCACAACCAACTGTCAAGAAACGGATAAAGCACATGGTTGATTCCGGCATAATAGAGAATTTCGTCTGCAACATAGATATGGCAAGATTCGGATACAACCTCTCATTTATCACAATGGTAAGGATTGTCAATGCGAACAATTCTGAAAAAATCGCGCATAAACTCATGAAAATAAAGGAAATTTCATCTGTTGACATGATAACAGGTGAGTACGACCTTCTCCTGAGGGG
>JAKAAE010000075.1 GCA_021797225.1 Thermoplasmata archaeon
TTTAAAACTGTTTTAATTCTAATGATAATAGTTTTGGTAGGTTCATATCTTGAATTTATCTCCCAGATAAACATTCACGGAAGCCAGATAAAAAGCCCTGAACTGGCAATATGGTTTGTTTTTCAAACTGTTACTACAGTAGGATATGGTGACGTTGTTCCAGTAAATCTGACCGGTAGAATTATTGCCATTATAATAATGCTTGCCGGCATAGGTACGGTCAGTACACTTACCGCATCCACAGCGGCATATATGACCAATGTTAAATTGAAACATAAAATAAGGAGGATTAAAATGAAAAATCATACAGTAATATGTAACTACAACGACTACTCCAGCAATATAATATCAAATTATCTGAACAGAAAGTTAAAAATAGATTCGCTGGTTTTGATTGCAAATATGAAGGAAAACCCGGTCAAATCTGACTATGTTTTTTTCACACCAGGAGATCCAACGGATGAAAAAACACTGGAGACTGCAAATGCCGCAGAGGCTAAACGTTTTATTGTTACCGGAGACTTCAGTTCGGGCATACCGCCAAATCTCATAGATGCAAAAACAATATTGAATATTTTTCAGATCAGAAAATTGAACAAATCTGCGGAAATTATAGCCCAGGTGGCAAAGTCAGAGAATGTACCAAATGCAAAAAATGCAGGTGCAGACGAGGTTATAACACTTAATGAATTGAGCGCACTTGTTATATCAAAATCAATAATGAATCCAAAACTTCCAGATTTTGTCCTTAAATTGTTATCAACGGGGGACGGTCCAAAAATATATTCTGTTAAAATACCAGAAAAATATATAGGCCATAAAATTGTAGATTTTATCAAAGTTTTCAATAAAATCATAATACTATCTGTATTAAAAAGCAATAATTATGTATTTCCTCTTGGTAGTGAATACGAATTTGAGGAAAATGATGTAATATATTTCATTTCAGAGGAAAGTGAAATAAAAGGTCTCTTAAAATAATGATTTATGTTTTCATTATGGCCCCGAGAAATACAAGGAGGCCTATTACCACACCTATGATGGCAGCAATGATGTAAAATACTGTTGGCTCAAGAACTTCCGTAATAAAACTTATCTTGAACACATCCTGTGAACCCAGTATTACAAATATTCCTATTAGCAAACCTATAACAAACAAACTGGCTCCAACTATTCTGCTTTTGTTGCTTCCAAAATATGCGGTTAAAACACCGAATATTATTAGAGATAGAGCAAGCAAGGCAAGCAAGACCAGAAAAAAAACATCCCAATTCCAAGAAAAACCTATCATTTCATCACCTATAATTTAATCTCCGCAAGTGTTTTTGTTTCAACAACGCCATTGATACTTCTTATGTCCTGAATAACCATTTTTCCTATTTCTGTCATTTCCTCCGTGTCTATCTTCAGTATAAGGTCATATTCCCCAAGCAACGGATGTACCTCTGTTACGTATTTTAATTTGGATACCTTATCATATATTTCATGTTCCTTGCCTGGTAAAACTCTTATAAGGACAAAAGCAACTGACATTTATGGATAAGGTTTTATTTCAATATAAATTTTGTTGTCAAACCACGAATCAACAAATAATAATTTTATTTTCATAAGGTTAGTGATTTCCACCCCAAGCCGACTAATGGGGCTTCTAGCTTTCAAGGCTAAGTATTAAGATGTTTTGTTTCTCAGGTGAAGCAGAAAATCATCATATCTCATAGTGGATTGATCAGAAGTTTCCATATTTTTAACTGTAACCATATTTTCCTCTACTTCTTTATCGCCAATTATTACAGCATAATTGTAGCCCGATGCGCTCTTCATTTGTGATGATATTTTTCTGTGGGTCATATCTACCAGAGCAATTTTATCTAAACTCCTGATTCTGCTGGCTATTTTTATTATATACTCATCATCTGAGCCGGAAAGATTACATATATAATAAGACTCCTTCAAATCACGCCTGATCCACAATTCCTGTCTTTTTAGGAGCAATTCAATTACCGCATCTCCTATGGCAAAACCCACGGCCGGGATCTCCTCTTCTGAAAAGAGTTTTGAAAGATTGTTATATCTTCCTCCACCGAGAATAGCCCTTAATTCACCTTTTATATCGAAGGCCTCAAAAACTATACCTGTATAATATGAAAGTCCTCTTACAATAGAAAAATCATAATTTATCTGACTTTCGGTATAAAGATTTATGAGCTCAAATGTTTTTTTAAGCCTTTCAATTCTGGGTTTTATTTCATCATAATTTTTAACAGTTTTTTTAACCTTTTTTTCAAGTCCATTTGTGTCTGTTTTCTCTGATAAAAGCGATAAGATCTTTTTGACTATTTCATCTCCAGCTCCGATCTGTCTCAATAATGATGAAAAATGGGCTTTGTCCAGTTTCTTGTATTTGTCAATAATTGAAAATGCTTCCTGTATATTTTCAATTCCTAGGTCCTTTAGAATATATTCCATCAGAAATCTGTCATTTATATTGATTTCGTATACACCAGATAACCCAAGATAATCAAGTATGCTGGACGCAAGCCCGATAATCTCTGCGTCTGCTTCTTCGGAATCTATGCCGAACATATCAGCATTGAATTGATAATGTTCCCTGAATCTCCCCTCTTGTGGCTCCTCATATCTCCAGACCTTAGGAAAAGAATACCATCTTATAGGTCTCGGAAGATCCTTTCTTGCCGTCAAGAGCCTTACTGTAGACGGTGTTGCTTCCGGTATCATGGTAACTTCCCGACCTCCCTTGTCAACAAAAGAAAATGTCTGATTTACAAGTTCTGTACCTGATTTTAATCTGTAAAGATCGAGTGGCTCCAGACTTGGAAAATCTATTCTCCGGTATCCAAAATTTTCTGTCAAATCTGTAATCTTCTTGAAAAAATAATTCCTGATTTCCATATCCTCTGGATAATGGTCACGGAATCCCTTTATTTTTTCAATTTTCATATTTCCCCTTTGTACTCTTCCCCTTCATATATTACAGATTCTATTTTCGCCATGGTTTCTTCGTCTATATCATTTGTGGCATGCGCATAGTGAAAATGAATCCTTATCCTGGGAAATATATCCTCTCTCTTTTCCGCATGGTTTTCAAATGAACAATTCCATCCCAAATCCTTACACTTAAAGTAATAGGTCATAGTACCCTATTAATTTTTAATATAAAAACAATTATTATTTAACATGCTATTCACCATTATGAACGGAAAAAATATTTTGATAACCGGTGGCGCAGGATTTATAGGTTCAAATATGGTGGAAAAATTGCTGCCTGATAACAGAGTTACTGTAATAGACAATCTGAATAATCATGTGGGTGAAAGATTTATAAGAGCTTTTAAGGGAAATAAAAATCTTGATTTTATTAATGCTGACCTTTTATCCTTTGACTTCGGTACACTGAAAAATATAGATGTTGTTATACATTTCGCAGCCAATTCTGATGTAAGATATGGATCAGAAGACCCGGAAAAGGATTTCGAAAACAATGTGGTGGTTACGCAAAACATACTGGAATATATGAGAAAAAAAGATGTGAAGCAGATACTTTTTGCCTCTTCATCCACTGTTTACGGAGAAGCATCTATTATGCCCACTCCTGAAAATTATGGTCCCTATATGCCAATATCATCATACGGTGCATCCAAAATGTCCAATGAGGGCTTTATAACAGCGTATTCCCACTATTATGGCATAAGAGGAACAATTTTCCGTTTTGCAAATATAGTTGGTAAAAACTCCACCCACGGCGTTATATATGATTTTATAAATAAGCTGATAAAAAACCCAGCTGAACTTGAAATACTTGGAGATGGAACACAGAGAAAATCCTATATGCATGTTACCGACTGTGTAGATTCCATGATCTACGTTCATGAAAAATTTGACAGAACTGATATAATAAATCTTGGCAACAGAGATACCACATCTGTTAAGACCATAGCAGATTATGTGGTCAAAAGAATGGGATTAAAGAATGTTAAATATAATTATACAGGAGGCATTGGCGGGAGAGGATGGAAGGGGGATATAAAGATAACACACCTTGCAATAGATAAACTCCTCGCCACAGGATGGAGGAGCAGATATACAAGCGATGAATCAGTTGATACAGCAGTACAGGAAACCATAAAACAGCTGAAAAACTCCGATTAAAGTTCCCCATCTGATATAACCGATAATCTGAAATCCCTAAAATAGCTATATGTATAGATTTATTTATAAGCGGTAAGTTAATTATTTACTCGATGCAGAATAAACATAGCAGGGGCGAAACCCGTATGAGGAACAGTATAATACCTGCAATTTTTATCGGGATAACCCTCTCAATTACAATATTTTCGCTTTCGTTAATACATGTATACATTGTGCCCATAGCCAAATTTATAGTTTTTTCATCATTTGCCTCAAGCTCCTTTCTACTATTCATGGAGCCCCGCCAGGAATCGTCCAGGATCAATAAATTTGTTAAGAGTTATATAATATCAGGAGTCTGTGGAATTATAGGTTTTTTTGTTTCACTGCACATAGGGCTATACCCAACCCTTGCACTGGTTGAGACTGCAGTTGGACTTCTCCTTGTTATCTTTCAGGCAATGCACCCTCCTGCTATGGGTATAGCTGTGGTGTTTATACTTGAGCGTGCAAATGTATTCGCACTGCTATTCCTATTTACAGGCATGCTTCTCATAATTGTATTTGACCGGTTCCTGAATAAGTTTGTATATATTATTGAGGATGAGTTTAAGGCAGAGCGATAATAAAGACTTAAATTTTAGTATAAACTATCCCTTTGATGAAACGAGAAAAAATTCTTGTAAACTGTGCCTTGCCATATGCTAATGGGCCACTTCACCTGGGGCATATCGCAGGTGCGTATCTTGGCGCTGATATATTTGTACGTTTCAATAGAATGATTGGAAAGGAAGTCCTTTTTATCTCCGGTAGTGATGAATACGGAACACCAATTACAATCAGTGCTGAAAAAAATAACGTCACCCCACAGGAAATAGCAGATAAATTCCATAATATGCAGATTCAGACATTCAATTCTCTTGATATAAATTTTGATGAGTTCACCAGAACAAGCGATCCGGATCATGATATCGATGTTGATGAATTCTTCCTGAATCTTCTGGAAAAAAATTACCTGGTAAAAAGATACATGGTTTCACCGTTCTGCAGGGCACTCAATAAGTTCATGCCGGACAGGTATATAGAAGGAATATGTCCGTACTGTGGATATGATGGTGCCAGGGGAGACCAGTGCGATAACTGCGGTAGAACACTGGATCCTATAGAATTAATCAATCCTGTCTGTAATCTGGTTCATGAAAAGCCAGTGTTCAGAGTTACGGAGCATTTCTTCCTTACTTTAGATTCACTGCAGAAGGAACTTTCTGATTATATAGATTCAAAAACATACTGGAAACAGAACGTTTTGAAATTTACACAAAATTTTATAAATGAAGGTTTACACCCGAGGGCGATAACCAGGGATCTTGACTGGGGTGTTAAAATACCCATTTCAGGTTATGAGAACAAGAAGATATATGTATGGTTCGAGGCACTTATAGGCTATATCACCGGAGCAAGGGTTCACTCCATGAATATAGGAAAACCAGATTACTGGAAGGATTTCTGGATGGATAAAAATGTAAAATCTTATTATTTCATTGGAAAAGACAATATACCATTTCACACAATAATATGGCCTGCGATGCTTCTGGCGCATGGAGAATATAATCTTCCATATAATGTTCCTGCAAATGAATACCTCAGGTTCGAAGGGGAAAAATTTTCTAAAAGCCGTGGCATAGGATTTACAGCTGATGAAATGTTAAAATTTGTAGATAAAAATTCGTTAAGATACTACATGGCATCCATACTACCAGAAACCGGAGATTCCGATTTTTCACTCCACGAATTTCAATACAAGGTAAACTCTGAACTTGTGGACAAATATGGCAATTATATATATCGTGTTGAAAGTTTTATTGAAAAAAATGGGCTTTCCCCCCATGTTTCAGAATCCCTTGATAAAAACGACAGCGAAATAATGGATTTACTCAGAAGCAAATTTTCGGAATACTGTGACGAAATAGAAAATTTGCACATTAAACGTGGGCTTTCCATATGGCTTGAACTGGTAATGGTAGCAAACAACTATTTCACGGAGGTAGCTCCGTGGAAACTCATAAAAGAGGATATGAATAAACTTAATGAAAAACTTTTCATCGCACTTAAAATAGGGCAGTACCTTACTGCTATGCTATATCCCTATATTCCTTCTGCTTCGATAAGTATTATGGCATCACTGGGAATAATATTAATACCCGGTGAATCCACATTTTCAAAAATTCTTGTCAATAATGATTTTCATATAAATAAGGGTAATATACCCTTTGAAAAGATCGATCTCACCAATCCAAATGTGCTTGATATACAGCTGTCAACTGTTATATCCGTGGAGGATCATCCATCAGCAGACTCTCTTTACGTAATAAAAGTTAAAGGGGATAAAGTCTATACATCGGTATCAGACCTGAAAAAATATTATTCTAGAGACGCGCTTGTTGGCAGGAAGGTGCTTATACTCACCAATCTTGAACCTGCTACAATTAGAGGGATAAAATCTCAGTGTTTAATTCTTACAGTAAAAACCAGCAATTCTGTTGAGCTTCTCACGGCCAACGGGATAGATGGAGAACCGGTCACAGCCGAAAATTACATTTATAACGGAGAAGGTACCATAAATTACAAAGAATTCCAGAAAATAGAGTTCAGCGTGTCAGATTATCATCTTCTGGTAAAACTTGGAGAACATAGATACCCGCTCATGGTTAACGGCTTACATATTAATTTATCCACAGAAATGCTGGATAATGTAATAATAAAATAAATATAAGTCATTATAAATAATTATTACAGGTTAACTAAATGTATACCACAGAAACGTTTATTTAGCATTATTTAATACACCTTATACTTTAAATGATTTCTATGATGCTGACTAAATTTGAAAAAGCGAGGATTATTGGGGCGAGGGCATTGCAGATTGCAATGGGCGCTCCTGTGATTTTAGATGTTTCGCCTGACATGATAGATCCCATAGATATCGCAATTTGTGAATTCAATAATGATGTTATACCGATTACAATAAGGCGGAAATAAAATCTCATAGTATTTTTATTACAATTCTATTAAGTTTTAAACAAAATATTAAATCTTTAGAAATAATAGGTTTATATGTTTACGAGACGTGGGGATCAAGGGGAAACCGATAATGGGCTCAGGATTAGAATAGGGAAGGATTCTCCCATGGTGGATTTGCAGGGTACATTTGATGAATTGAATTCATTCATAGGGAATGCCCTGATAAATACTAAATGGGAAGACATTAAAAATGTTCTTATCAGGATTCAGAACGATGTTTTTGTCATGGGTGAGGATCTAACAGCTGAGAGCCAGCACAGGACAATAAAGGAAGAGGACGTAAAATGGCTGGAGCAGAGAGTTCTTGAATACCGGAAAGAAATTGGGAAAATAAAGCTTTTTGTAATACCAGATGGAAGTCTGGAAGCGGTTTCATTGCACATGG
>JAKAAE010000076.1 GCA_021797225.1 Thermoplasmata archaeon
AAAAATAGGTGTAAGATAGACGTGTAAAAAATAATTATTTTCAAATAGTAATATAATTTATATGGGTGATAAGTGAATATTTATAAACTATAGTATACTATAACTAACATATAGGGGATATATAATGAAAGATGAAATAACTACTATACAATTAAAGAAGTCTGTGGTGAATGCTCTTAAAGAAATCAAGAAGTACCCGCGCGAGACATACAATGAAATCATTCTAGACCTTATAAAGGATGCCCGTGAGACTCAGGAACTTAATACGTTTGTCCAGAAAGCCCAGGAATCAAAGATGAAAGAGCTATGGGAAGATGGAGATTACAGCGGTTGGGAAAATGCCTGAATCCGGAGATGTAATACTCACAAGGGTAAAATTTGCAGATGGTTCCGGTTCTAAAATCAGGCCGGCTCTTGTTCTGTTTGAAGAATTAGGCAATGTAGTTATTGCGGGTATTACTACAAACTTGCGAATGAAAGGAATTTATCTCTCTACCAGTGAAGGTGTTCCTCAAGACAGCGTAATAAAATTAAACTATATTTTTACCATAACGAATGATACCATCCTTAAAACTGTATTTCGTCTTAGCAAAGAGAAAAGGCAGCTAGTTTTGAAGGAACTTAAAGAGAAATTAGAAATGTTGGATTCATAGGTCAGATAAATTTGTAATATATGCGTTGACTTATAAATTTTACCAGGTATAATTAAATGCATTACCTATCATACATATAATATCCGGAGATATACAGTTAAGGCGCAAGAGCTAAGATTGTAACATACTTCAAAAATAATTCTATGGAACTGGGAAAGATATATTTGAACGTTATCAGATTTCGCCAGGCATAACGAAAAGGGCAATATCAATTCCTGTAATGATATATTCCTAACCTGTTTAACCTTGTCATGTTTGCGATTTTGGTTTTGTATCAATTCCTTTAAGGATATATTTCTAACCTTTGTCCTGGAAACACTTAAAGAAACATCATACGGGTATCAATTCCTTTAAGGATATATTTCTAACAAGAGAATTTGATGGTTATATTTAAATATATTTTTATTAAAAGTGTATGGTTTAATTAACATTAAATATAATGAAAAATTGATTTAAATACTGACAATACATAACCTAACATAATGTTGGTTTAATCTCTCTTAGAAATATGTATCAATATTAGACCCATTATAGAATAATTGTTCCAAATTATTCTCATATTAATTATTACTGTAATGTTTATAATTATGATATCACGAATTGAGTTCCTTGTATGATGATTTTAACCATAACTCCATTATGGCAATGATCAGGAAATACTGTGAGTTCTTTGTGGGTCAATCCACCCTATATAGTATGTATATCCCCTTTCATATTCAGGAATAACATATATATTGTGCTTATGCATATTATTTTGATTTAAAGAAATGATTTGCGGGTAATATGATGCAGGATACTAAAACTGTAGAGACTAATCAAAGGGAAACCGGTATTATAGTATTGCATGGAAGTTGCCATGTTGCGGAAAAAGGAATTTCATTCTTTTTATGGTCAGAAAGCACTGAAACAAAAATAAAAAATCCTGATACCCATCCATTTTCAGGCACTTCAAAGGTCACTGCCAATGCAGTTAAAAAAATATGGGGCAATAAAATTAATTTCAAGAATGAAACTTTATCAGCGGTTTTTCCGACATCACTTAATCACCCACTGCCATCGGGAGAGTTATCCGGCATTGTTTCAAATGAAAACGAAAACGATACATTTTCATATATGGAATGGTGTATTAACGGAATTTCAGTAAATATCAGCGATATTTTTCTGGAGCTGTTAAAATTAAATAGTAATATTATAAATGGAATTATAATAGGGGAAGATCTAAGGTTCTGGAACCTCGCTGCTAATAATGCATTTAATCTATTAAACGGGCAAAAGTTTATACCTTCTGCAGTAGAAGAAGGAACAGCTATAAAATCCAGATGGCTCCCCATTATGGAAACGTACGAAGACCAGAATTCAATATATGAATTATCAAAAAATATGCCCGGAGCATGCCTTGCGTTTAATCATGGAGAAATTGACAGGGAAACAATGCTGAGGATCTTTATATCAGAGGTTGTGGACAGTATTTGCAGAAAGTTTGCTTATCAGCAAGGGAAATCTGTAAAAGGTCCGGTAGGTGATGCCGGCAAATGGGCAAACTCATTATCTCTGGATAATCCATTTGTTACATATGGGCGTAGCCTGGCAATGCAAAAACTTGTTTCATGGTCAGGAAAAATTCAGAGCACACTTAATTTTCCATTCAGGACATGTATGGATCTCATACCTCCAGAAAATAATGGGCAATGGTTTCTTAAATTCTTTTTGCAATCTAAAAAGGATCCTAGCCTGATGGTGCCATATAGCAGCATTTGGGACAGGAAGGATGCTGAAACAGTTTCCCTGATAAATAGATATACCGAATTCCCTGAAGTGTTTTTATTGCGTTCAATAGGAATTGCACAGTCAATATTTCCACCTATAGGGCAAAACATTACTTCAAAACCGGATGGCGTATATCTAAGCGATGAGGAGGTTTTTGATTTATTAAAAAAATACAGTACTACTATGGAGGAATCGGGATTCGGTATACTGTTTCCAGAATGGTGGGGAAAGAAAGAGAATAAACTTGGCATTAAAATAAAGGTTAAAGCTGGCGATATTAACAATTCTGTAAAATTGGGGATTAATACATTGCTGGATTACAGCCTGGATATTGTTCTTAACGGAGAAACAGTTTCGGAAGATGATTTAGAAAAACTTGCCACAATGAAAAGCCATCTGGTACAGATCGGAAAGAGATGGGTAGAAATAGATAATGATCAGTTAAATAAAATATTGAAACTTTTAGATAGGAGCAATAAGAAAATTTCTCTGCCGGAACTTCTAACAATGGAAAATAGCAATTCAACGCCGGTTGTAGAAATTTCCGGCGAGGGATGGGTCGGAGATATATTGAATGGCAAGGCAAAAACACTGCCTATGGATACTCCAGATAATTTTAAAGGAAATTTAAGAGAATATCAGAAACACGGTGTTGCTTGGCTAAAATTTATGACAGGTGCCGGTTTTGGATGCTGCCTTGCTGATGATATGGGATTAGGAAAAACAATTGAAATAATTGCATTTTTGGTCGATAGGCTTAAAAATAACGGATCGACATCATTAATACTATGCCCCACATCTGTTATTAGCAACTGGAATCATGAAATCCATAAATTCGCGCCATCATTAAGGGTGTATATACACCATGGAATTTCCAGAAAAAAGGATGATAATTTTATAGACGCTATTACAGATTATAATATTGTATTAACATCATATTCACTCCTCCAGAGGGACATTAAATTTTTGGCACAGGTAAACTGGGATGGAATTATTGCGGACGAAGCACAGTATATAAAAAATTATTCCACAAAACAGAGCAAAGCCATAAGGTCATTACAGGGCAATTTTAAAATTGCTTTGACAGGAACGCCAATTGAAAACAGGCTTCAGGATTTAAGGTCAATATTTGAATTTATAAATCCAGGATACCTCGGGAAAGAAAAGAAATTCAGGGAAACTTTTTCTATCCCGGTAGAAAGATATGGCGACGAAAATGCAATGAATGCATTGAATACCCTCGTAAACCCTATGATATTAAGAAGGGTAAAAACAGATAAAAATATAATAGAGGACCTGCCGGACAAGGAAGAAGTTAAGGTATATATCCCACTAACCGGAGAACAGGCGTCATTGTATGAAGCAACTGTGAAGACAATGCTTGAATCAGTAAATAATAAAAAGGGCATAGAGAGAAAGGGTGTAATTCTATCAACAATAACGAAATTAAAGCGGATATTAGACCATCCTTCTCTGGTTTCCGGTGATCTTGACAGAAGGATTGACAGATCCGAGAAACTTGTGAGGCTGCGGGAAATGCTCGAAGAAGCCATTGAAAGCAATCAGAAAACACTGGTATTTACACAGTATACTGATGCTGGAAAGATAATAAAGGAAGAAATGCTCAGAAAGCTGGGTGAGGAAGTGCTCTATCTCAATGGAAGCACCCCTATGTCCTTACGGCAGAATATGGTTGAACGTTTTCAGAACCCTGAAGGCCCTAAAATTTTTATAATTTCGGTAAAGGCTGGCGGTGCTGGAATTAACCTTACAGCGGCAACAAATGTAATACACTTTGACCGGTGGTGGAATCCATCTGTAGAAGATCAGGCAACGGACAGGGCATACAGGATAGGCCAGTTAAAAAATGTCCATGTTTATAAGTTTATTTCCACAGGCACAATAGAAGAAAAAATTGATGATATAATAGAGGGAAAAAGTCTGTTGAGGGAGAAAATCATCAGCTCCTCCGATGAATCGTGGATTACCGGATTATCAGGCAAAGACCTTAAAAATGTGTTTTCATTGCGCAGGGAAGTTGTCGCACCGGAAGGTGAAGAATAATGGCAGGAAGAAAATATTATGATGATTATTATAAAACCGCAATAAAAACAACCGGTGGCATGAAGGTAAAATCAAAAAAAGGAGATATAGGAACTAAATGGTGGTCAAAAAGGTTTATTTCCATTTTAAATTCTTATGGCTGGGAGAATAGGCTTCCGAGAGGCAAAAGATATGCAAGGGCTGGGCAGGTTTTAAGGGTTAATATAGATTCAAACGTAGTGAGTGCCGATGTCCAGGGTTCAAGGAAAAAGCCTTACAGAGTGAGTATTGAATTTCCCCGGCTAATTGATAGTTCATGGGAGAAAATAATAGAAAAAATATTGGGTGCAAAGGGACTGGTTACTGAAATGCTTGCGGGTGGAGTCCCCCCGGAACTGGAAAACGCATTTCAACAGGGTGGTGCATCATTGTTCCCACAAAGAGGGAATGAAATTAGCATGAGCTGCAGTTGCCCGGATTATGCCGTTCCATGCAAACACATAGCTGCAGTCTTTTATGTACTTGCTGACAGGCTTGATGATGACCCATTTTTAATATTTGAATTAAATGGTAGAACTAAGGAAGAGCTCATTTCTGAGATTTCTAAGAATAATATTAAGGGTATACAGGAAAATAAGGAAAATAATAAGGATAAAACGGTTGCTATGGAAGAATTAAATAATTTCTGGAAACCAGCTGATATGCATATACCGGTAGAAAAGGCAAGAGAGAATCCATTATCACCATTGAAGAAATACCCGTTGCCTATGGAGTTCAGTGACCCGGAAATCCAGTATATGCTTGAATTATATTATAATAGAATTAATGAAAACCTCAAGAAAATTAAAGAAGATATGTTGTAGCTCTATTATAACTATAATGTACCTTTTTATTTGTTCAGTAGTAATGAACAATAATATTCATTGGTAATGTTCACCCACCAGTATATGGGGAAAGGAAGAGAGGTATTACAATAATGTTACTTCTTCCCCCTTAATTTATCAACATAATATATCTTATCTCAAAGAAGAAACAATCTTAAAAGAGTATAAAACAACTCATAAAATTTGTAAAAAAATAATTTTAACAGGTTTAAAATATAAAATTTATATGTTTAATCCTGTGTTATTGCGGCTTTAACTTTTGCGAATAATTCAGGTGTTATTTCGTTAATGTTATGTGCATTTTTTGCATGTGCCTGTATTACAGGTATTAATTCATCCACTGAATCTGCCTTTACGTCGAAACCACAATCCATTCCTATATCCTTGCATTTAAATTCGTATGACATTTCTATCAATTCTATTATAGACAGATAGGATATAACTTAAGCGTATCATATGTGTACCTATATGTTATTAAATATGTATTCCTTTACTATCTTGTCAATACCTCTTTTCAGGTCTGATTGGACAGCCTTCTTGCTTATTCCAAGTTCGCTGGCCAATCCGTCCAGGTTAATCCCTCTCTGAAATTCAAAATAACCATTTTTAAATGCAATATACAGAACTTCTTTCTGCCTTAAAGTTAATTCTTCTGGCATTTTAGTTGTACTTTCTACATAATTGTAATTTATTCCATCTATTGATTGGCCCAGAACTTCCAGGGCCTTCTTATTTTTCAGTAAGATTTTATACTGTACCTTTAAATTTTCTAATATCTTAACCGAAGTTATTATTGATCCTGATAAAGCTACAGCCCTGCATATCTCACAGCTATGGGTTTCAAGCCATGTTTTATCCTTCTGGTTTTCATAAACAGTGATTTTATCATCTTTAATGCTGTCACGGATTTTCTTAAAATTTTCGATTCCCATAAGGTGATTTGTACTTTCAGCGGAAGGATTTATCTGGAATATTCTGACCTTTATGTTTAACGGTGCCAATTTTTTTAACACGTCACAGGAGGGTCGTTCTGCAGTCAATGTTATTTCTATAAGATGACCTTTCATATTGATTATATATCATGTTCATTTATAAATAATATCATTTTTTCTGAAATATATGAAAATATTACAATATTCCAGGAAAGAGCCATGCATGATATGATGAGGTTTGTCTCTTTGGATATTCAATTATAACTTAATAGGATTCAATTTAAGGCCTGCATCCAAAAAGATGAAAGACTTTCATAACAAAGAAGACTGGGTAATAAAATGGTAAACTAGAAACGCTTTTTATAGCTAAGCAAATTCATTGATATAATATCGTGAAATACATTATACATGGAATATTTTGTTATTTGACATTCATCAATGCAAATTAATAAATTACTCGAGTTTTGCGATTTAACTATTAATTGCACCTCCATAAATATTTCTTGTTGATCGATATGGCTTTCCAATTGACTTTAGTATAGCATCCAGGAGTGATCTCCCTTTATTCTCTATTGCTTTGAACAGGTCTGTTAAAATGCCTATAGCCACTTGCTTATGCCTGGGTTCAGGTGTTCCTTTCCTGATTTTTAAATGGTTCCCCATGGAATTAATTGCAGAGATTTCGAGAAGCAGCTCACCCAGAAGGCTCATCTTCGCCGTACCAGGCAAAGTGGCATGTTTCCTCTGATAGAGATAATTTACTGCTTTAATTCCTCATGGAATACTTCTATGTCCCATCTTCTCAGGTATTTCCCTATTATTGTTTTAACCTTCCCTGAGCTATTAGTAACAAAGAACTTTAAAGAGTTTATTCCCTTTGATACTATTACTTTTACAATACATGCATTTTTCATTCTGGTGGTTATTGCCTTCATGAAATATGTTTTTCCATTTACTGTGTATGATTTCATAGATTTCAGATCAAGTGTATTTGCATAATCCCCCAGCCTGATCCATTTCCCATCAATGCATACTATCCTGTTTGACTTTGCTTCACTTACGTAATCTTTTCCCATACTTTCAAGGAATTTTACCAGTTTTGATGAAAAGTACCATGAATCAAATACAACTGTATTAAACCTCAGTCCTGCACCTATGGCTTTTTATTGTATCAATCTGCAAGTGTATTTTTGAATCGCCTGTTTTAAGTTCCATGGATAATGGGAATATCCCTTCATTGCCTGATATTACAGAGGTAGTGTATTGCATACCATATACAGTTTTTCCCTGTGAATGGTCGTAGATCCACTGTGCTCCATCTATAT
>JAKAAE010000077.1 GCA_021797225.1 Thermoplasmata archaeon
CATATACAGATGCAGTAGTCATCTTCCATTCCTGTATGGATAAAGAATCTGTATCTATGGATGCATGTATTTTCCTTCCATACTCATAGCCCATTGTGCTGTAACCCCATGAACTGTCAGGGTCCTTGTATTTCTTAGATTTTCTTCTCCTCTGTGCTGTGGTGTCCTTGCATGTCTTAACAATGGAAGAATCTATAGCTGCACTGTCATTCTCTGGATTTATTATATCTACTATTGCTGAATTTATATAGTGCCAGTCTATTCTTAGAGACCTGTAAGATAAAGTCCTGAAATCAGGTATACCAGTAATATCCAATAGTTCCATTAATTCTCTATGGTTATTGAAGAAATACCTGGATGATCTATATGATATTCCATATATTCTCAGAATTACAATGATCTTAACAACCATGGCAGTGGGATACTTCCTTGCCCTATCTTCCGTAACTATTTGAGCCAACCTTTCCATAATTAATGGGATTTGGTTCGCTGCCATATCCCACTAATATTTTTCAAATTAATAAATATGACAATTGTCGAACAATTTAGGAAAGTTTGGATAGGCTATAATACCTATTAATATTTATTACGGGCACATCTTATAAGTATGATTTGAAAAAAATGTTAAGCGACATTTAGACGTAACTGATAGACTCGCTCTAGTTACTGGGGCTTCAATTGGAGGCTTGGAATATTTTTTTGCGGAGGCACTATTGGAAGTTGGAGGAAAGGTAGCGATTTCTGATATAAACTCTCGAAAAAATGCTCTTTCCGAATCGTCTAAAAAACTCGGAGAAATTAATAAAGACGTTGAGAGTTTTGAGCTGGATATACGTGTCCAAGAATCTATCAAAAGTGGAATCAAGGCTGTAAATAACGTATCCGGTACTATTGATATACTAAAAAATAATGCGGGATTAACTCTAAAGAAATCCACACTAGAAATGTCGCTAAAAGAATGGCAGAATGTAATTGATACCAATCTTACTGGAACATGGCTAATGGATAAAGAGGTAGTAGATCAAATGATTTCCAACAATCATTCGCGTGGAGGTAGAATTATTAATATAGCTTCTCAGCTTGGAAAAGCGGTTGGGCACGTTCCGGATTCTGCCTATTATGCGTCCAAGGCCGGTATAATATATCTCACGAGAGTCCATGCCATGGGATAGGCCCCCTATAGAATAAATGTCAATTGTATAACACCAGGAGTTTTCTTTTCAACAAATATGACAATGTCAGGTTTCACAAACCTAGACGATTTAGTTGCAGTCTCAAAAAGAACCATAGTTGGAAGAGTTGTAGCCCCTACTACCGATCTTAAGGGTATAGCGGTGCTTTTGGCGTCACGTGCATTTGATTATATTACTGGGCAAATAATATATGCAGATGGGGGATGGTCATCTTGGTAGAATAATTACGTAATCTGGCGTTTTTAACATATAGTAAAAGCGTGTCATTTTTAATGAAGGTTAATTTGTATATCCCCGATTTCTCTAATTATTTTTATAAATAATCCTTAGATATTTGAACTGTTATTTAAATAATACTCAACCTCATAATTTTACAAGTGTATGTTCCACTACTTCTCTAGAAGTCTAATATAGACTAAATCATGAAATATTACATAAAGAGTATATTAGTATGGAAATATAAAAATTAAAATAATTCCTTCCTACTATGATGTTTATACCGTAATTAGCCTCTTTACAATAACATCAATAAAATTAATTTCAGCGCATATTCTCGCAATAGAAAAAGTTAGTAAAATACAAGGTCATGTAAAGGAAATACTCGGCATTTGGCAACTTTTATAAATAGTAAAATGTGCATTATCAGATTACCATAATTGTTTTATATATTATCAATATATTATTTTATGACGCGTATTGCAATAAAAAATGGTAAATGTTATTTATCTAACGAAGGAATCGAAGAGTGCGACATAGTGCTTGAGAACGGAAAGATAACATCACTTAGCAAAAATGCCATGGGAGAATTTGACAAAATACTAGATGCGCATGGTAACTTAGTGATACCAGGAGCTATTGATTCGCACACACATATAGGTATTTATAGAAATTTTACGGAAGATGCCAAAAGTGAATCAAGAAGCGCAGCTTATGGCGGTATCACCAGTATATTAAGCTATTTTAGAACAGGCCGTAATTATTTCAATAAAACTGGTAGCTATAAAGAAATTTTTCCCGAAATTCTATCTAAATCAGAGAATAATTTCTACACAAATTATGGATTTAATATAGGGCCAAATACAGAAGAACAGCTAAATGATATAGATTACCTTGTTGGCAGAGGTGTTACAACCTATAAGTTTTATATGTTCTATAAAGGTTTAAATTTAAGGAGTCAAACATCCAACAATTCTGTTGAAAAAGAATATCTTCTTTCACCGGATAAATACGATCTCGGATACCTCTGGAAATTGATGAGTAAAATAGCATCATTCAAGAACAATCAAATTCGGTTAAGTATCCATGCAGAGGAAGCTGAAATCATTAGAGATTTTATAAGCAAAGCGAAAGAAGATTATCATTCCGCCGTTGAAAATGAGACAGAGGCTTATAGCGAGGCTAGACCACCAGAATCAGAGTATGTAGCAGTTTACGAAGCATTATCTATAGCCTCCTTGCTAAATTGCCCAGTAAATATATTACATGTCAGTAGTGAAAAAGCAATGCATGCAATAGAAGAGAATCGGAAAATCCATCCAGATATAGATGTGATGGTGGAAGTCACTGCTTCCCATATAACCCTTGAGAATTCTATGAATATAGGAATTAGAGGTAAAGTCAACCCTCCAATTAGAAAAAACACCGACGTAGAATATCTGTGGAAATCTATAGAAAATAACAGTGTGCAAACTATTTCATCTGATCATGCCGCTATATCAGCCAAGGATAAAGGTGATGAACTTTGGAATGCGGAAAATGGATACGGTGCTACAGAATTGCTTATACCTGCAATTATCAACGAAGGTTATTATAAGAGAAATCTATCATTGGATAAACTTATCCCATTAATTACTTATAACCAAGCAAAATACCACGGAATGCTGAGAAATAAAGGCTCAATAAGTGTCGGAAAAGATGCAGATATCACAATAATAGATTTAAAAAACGAGAAGAAGGTTAGAGCAGACGAGCTTCATTCAGCTCAAGATTTTACGCCTTTTGAAGGATTAACATTGAAGGGATGGCCTACTACGACTATTGTATCCGGCAACATAGTTATACAAGATGGAGAACTAGTGTCAGAACCAATGGGCAAATTTATAAAGAGACCATTAGAGAATCCTTGCGATAAAAAATTATCGTAAATTTTTATTTCTTTCTTTATATTTCCATGAAAATCTATCTTTAACCTTACATAGTATTCCAAGGGCCTATCGATAAAGTGTGTGACCTGTATTATTAGATCCTTACCTCTATTCTGCCTGAAATAAAATATGGCTATCTCAGGATAGCACGTGATATTATCATTTTCATTATATTCAGTGCACCCTCGGCACCCACCAGGTATGAAAATATGCCCCTGGCGCTTCTTTCTATGCCGGAATCCTTTGTATACCCATACGCACCGAACCACATCATTACCTTTTTAACAGTATCCATTGCAATTTGCGGGGATGTAAGCTTCGACATTGAGCTGAAGATGTAAAAATCAGGGTCATTCATATCAGCAAGATATGCAGATTTGTAATTCAAAAGGCATGCCATTTCGATGTCCGTTCTAATATCTGCGGCCTCGAAGGCGATTGCCTCAAAGTCACCCAGTTTCTTTCCAAATGCGTCCCTTTCCTTTATGTACTTTATGCCCTCATCAAGCATCTGTACAGATAAGCCATTGCATGCTGCTGCTACCAGTATTCTCGCGTGGTTGAAACCGTCCATGGAATAATAAAATCCCTCATTGACCTTACCTATGATGTTTTCCTCAGGAACCTCTACATCATTATATTTGATCCCTGATGTGGAGATGCCCATCCTTCCCATGTTCTGAAGCTTTGTGATTTCCACTCCCTTTGCATCTGCAGGGACATATACCATGGTTATGCCCTTGTGCCCCCTGCTCCTATCTGTTTTAACCAGTGTCAGGTGCCCTCCACCGTTCTTTCTGGCTTCAAGGGCACCGCTTATGTACATTTTTTCACCGTTGATGATTACCTTTCCATCTCTTATTTCTCCCGCGGTGGTTATGTTCGCCACATCGCTCCCCCCGGATGGCTCCGTGGATGCGATTCCTATGAATTTATTCCCGTTTGCTATATCCGGCAGCAGTTTGTCCTTCAGTTCTTCCCTGCCATACTTTTGGAGTACATACGCCCAGGATGTATTCAGCAGATAGTACACGGAGGTTGCCATACTGGTATCAACCTTTGCAATCTCCTCTGATATTATTACCGAATCCATGAAGGAAAGACCCGGCCCACCGTATTTCTGGTTAATAAAGGGGGAAATGATGCCATTCTCACCTGCCTTTTTGAAAAAACTTTCAGGGATTTCACCCTTATCATCAATAGACCTGGCAAAAGGCTTCAAATTTTTCTCCAAAAACTCGGCAGTATTTTCTCTCAATAGCTCCTGTTCATCACTGAATGAAAAGTCCATGGCATTTTATTATTTGGCACTTATTAAATATATCTGAAAGACATAAATTATATTCCTATAGCATAAACTTTTATGTACATGAATGTCATTCACTATCATGGATAATTTGAAAAAACTCCTACCATACTGGTTTTTCGTTTTCACAATAGGTTTCGGATGGTTTATCCTGGCACCGGTTATTCCGGAACTCATGGCACATCTGTCCGCAACACTGACAGAAATAGTGCTGATACTCTCGGTATACGGATACACTATGGCTATAATCGGCCTTATAGCAGGGGTGCTTTCGGCAAAATTTACGGTAAAATCTTCCATATACCTGGCAATGGCATTCTCCATAGCCGGTCTATTCATACGTATATTTGCCACTGATTATACGGAATTCCTGATCCTTTCAATTATTGCAGCCAGCGCCTATCCATTTTCACTGGCACCTGTGGGGAGCATTGCAGAATCGATGGATCGGAAAAAATCTGCGACAATTACAGGATTAAGCATAGGGTTCCTGTTCCTCGGCATGTCATTCGGGGCACTTCTCGGTCCGTACATATATCTGGCATTCTCACTAGCAGGAATATTGTCATTTCCTGCGGTGTTAACAATAATAGCATCCGTATGGCTTTTCATGTACCTGCCACAGTATCCAGAAAAATACCGTGGGAAATCCCTCAGGGGTGCATTTAAGCCTGGCATGGTAAAGAACTGGTATATCGGGCTGTCCATGGCTTCAATATCCATATTATTCGGTGATATAGCAGCCACGGCACTGGGATTCCATTTTACAGGGACATTCCTGCTTAAATTATCCGGTGTTATGGGCGGTGTTGAGTTTCTTGGCTCCGCACTTGGAGCCCTCATACTGCCATTCATCTTCGAGCGTTACCGCATGATCAGGTCAGGCACGGTATTGACCGGGCTAACATCTTTCGTATTCGCCGCCGTTCTGCTATACTCACTGGTTTATACAAGCATTGCCGGCCTGATAACAGCATCGTTCTTCATATTCGGATTCTTCGGCAACGCTTTCTGGGTACTGGCCCTGAATTCCATAATAAACTATGTTGATGACCCGGCAAGAGCAGGTTTTGCAACATCCATGTACAGTGTTGCCACAAATGTCGGTGTGGCAATCATACCAGTGGTGCTCAGCGGTTATTTTGTCACCATAACCAGATCTATTTATGGCATAATACCAGCTATTGCTATAGTTCTCGTGGCTTTCATCCTATCACCAACAATCCTTGCAGGAAGGACAAGGAGTACAAAGGAGGCATCGGCAGAGGCTGAATAATATGCATAAAGAACATTAAAATAACAATACCCACTTATCCATAGATAATAATGGAATTCAAAGCTACATATGTTTCATGGAAGGACATAGAAGATTGGACGAAGGGAATAATGAAAATGATAATTGCGGATGACTATAATCCAGATATTATAGTTGGAATCGCCCGTGGTGGACTGGTCCCTGCAAGGATGGTGGCCGATTACCTGTTCAAGAAGGACCTCCTTTCAATAAAGACAGAACACTGGGGAGTAACCGCAACCATGGATGGAAAAGCTGTTCTCAAGGAAAAATTGAACTATGACGTATCCGGAAAGAAAGTTTTGATAGTAGATGATATTACCGATACAGGAGAGAGCATGAGGCTTTCCTATAATTACATAAAATCCCTGAATCCAGCTGAATTGAAAACTACTTCAATGCTTTATGTTAATGGGTCCAGTTACACTCCTGATTATTACGGCAAGGGGCTTTCCAAGGAAGAATGGGCATGGTTCGTCTTTCCATGGAACGTCTATGAGGATACATACAATCTTTCAAAGAAATTTATGGATACTCCGGTTGATGTAAACACCTTAAAGGAAAAATTGCGTGAAAATTACAACTTGAACGTGGAGGACGTCAATATAGGGGAAGTACTGGAGGATATAACCCGTCTTAAAATGCTGAAAAAGCACGGAGAGAAATTCTCCATCGCATAGGCATGACAAAATTTATTTAAGCAGGTTTCAATATATTAACATGTCATTTTTACAGGCAATAAAATCTTCCATAATAAATGAGGAAGACAATACCTATATCTCCAGAATACTGGAAGATCGCATAAAAATAAAGAGCTTCATAGTTCCCGATTATCTATACGTAACGGATCTGATAAACCCTGTGCATTCATATTTTTCAAGAAAATATCCCGATATTGCCATGCCTGAAAGCGTAAATTCAAGAATGAAGTACGGTGAGGAAGTGCATTTTCTTGCCAGGCAATGGTTTGAAAAAATACCTGGTTTTTCAGGTTCGGAGGTAATCCTCACTGCAACGCACATGGGTTTGAATGTTGTTGGGCGTGCGGATTTCATGATTTATGATTCTATAGTGGAATTCAAAACTAAAAATGTGGACAGGATAAATCTCGAAAATATATATACTGTTTACAGGTCTGATCTTGAACAGCTTTTATTTTATGCAGCCATGAACAGAAATTTTACCCGGGATAACTTCCTTGTATTTTTCACTGAAGGCAGATTCCATGTTTACCGTGTATCAATCAAGGACCCGGCTGCAATAGAGAATGAAATGGTATTCAGGTTTTCCCTGATAAAACGCGGTATTGAAAACGGGGACATAAGTGATTTCCCCCGGTGCTCATATTTCGGATACGGGTGCCAGTTCTCAGAGGCAGGTGTGTGCATGTGCCATTCCCTGCGTCCGGGGGAATCATCATGGATGAGAAACGTTGCCAGCGTTGCTGAGGATAATGAAATGGAATCACTGCTTTCATCGATCTATGCAGGGAACGCAACAAATTTTGACATGAGATTTTATGATCTAATATACCCGAGAAAGTATTACCACAAAATTACGGGGGATTCAAGGAATTCAGATACGGGAGCATCCA
>JAKAAE010000078.1 GCA_021797225.1 Thermoplasmata archaeon
CTGTTATTGCTCTATCATAAGCCATTTGACCCTGTTGCATTTATTCACCTCTTCCTTAATTATAACATAAGATTATAATCTTTTCTTTAAATGCATATGTACATTTCATTATAAAATTTTCCCTTAGACGTTTAAAGAAAAAAACATTAAATATATGCCAGATAAATCAGTTCAAAGCACAATAAATATAATTGTGTTTTATTACCATATATGGTTATATTCAGATCAGTATTTGATAATTTTCTCCATTTAAGAAGAAATGGATACTTTCTTGATGCTGTGGAGGAGTTCAAGAAATATGGTGGTACTTCAATGAATATAGTTAATTTTCCTGATTATAATTATGCCCCTGAAGATCATTATACAAAACTATATGAAGAAACCATTTCAGTAGCCAGAGAAGCCTCAAATAGAGGCGTTAACACGGTTATTACAATTGGACCATATCCGCTGGATTATTTTTATTTCATTTCTGCAGGAATCGACCCTATTTTATCAATGAAGACAGGAATAGATTTAGCAGCAAAAATGATCAGGAAAGGAAAAGCAGATGCCATGGGAGAAATAGGTTTTCCACATTTTCCTGTTGAAGACAACATTTACACTGATTCTGGTAAAATTCTTGAGTATGCACTTGATGTATGCAATGATTATGATATACCCTTGATACTTCACACGGAGGATATGTCTTCTCACGGTTATGCGAAAATTGAAGAAATAATTAAAAAGCATTACAGCACAGATCGGGTTATGAAACACCATGCAAATTCTATGGACCTAAAGTATTCTACAAGTATTTTAAAATCTCTGGTTGCCTCCAGAAATAATGTGAGGGTAGCCCTCGAATCGAGAAGTGATTTTTTGCTTGAAACCGATTACACTGATCAGAGGGAAAAACCAGGAAAGGTTATACCTGTATATTCTATTCCTAAAAGATGTGAAATGATAAAAAATTCCTGTATAAATTACAGTGAGATATTTCACCGGATTTTTGAAGAAATACCATATAAGTTTTACAGAAAGGAATTTTTTGACTTATGAACATAATATTTACCGGTAAAATCCGGCATTTGAGCCCGTTATATTTATAGATTATACACAGTGATAACTATTTAAATAGCAATGGTATTCGCAATTATAATGATTGACGTTAGCAAATATGACAAGCTCCTGGAGGATATAAAATCCATGCTGTTTTCAGAAAGAAAATCCAGAAAACTTAATAAAATAGAGCCGAACTTTTACAAAAATATCTATTCATTATTCGTTGACCTCAATGCCGAAAAAGAGAGAGTAGTATCCACGGACATAACAGAATACATGGAAATAACAAAGCTCCTGGATGATGCACGAAAAAATTTCAAGGCGTTTTTTCAGGTTAGATTTGAAAAAATTGCAAAATACTCTGTTTATGATGAAATAGAAGAATTCATTTATAACATGAGCCCTGAAGAAAAAGGAATTATGAGGGATTTAAATGAACAGATGAAGAATTACTATAATGATTTTCTTGGTGCAACAAAACCAGAGGAACAGGGAAAACTGGAAGAGACAACAACTATTGTGGAGGAGAGGCCACCAGAAGAAAAACCTGAATCTGATCTGGAAAATACAGATATTACGGAGGAACCCGTTCCGGTGAGAATTGTTAAGGATCAGCCACCCATAGCGCAGCCTGAAAGAGATTATTATCTTCATAAAAATGATATAATATATATTTCCCCGTCATTTGCAAAAATTTTAAACAGCCATGGCGCCTGTGTTTACATTGAAAAAGGTAAAAAATTATAAACACATATTATATTGTCATTCCATGGATAAAATATGCGATGTAACAGGATGCAATGAAAAGAGCTTCCAGACTGTCCCGGCCGATCTTGCCGGAAAGGTTTTTTCACTGAAAGAGGATAAAACAAAGGTCCATTTATGCAAGGCACATTACAAGGAATATAAAAAGAATACTAAAAAAGAAAGGGAAAATCAGAGAATGGATTGGTAAATTGTAATGGAAGGCATTTCAATTATAATCACTGTTCTCAACGAGGAGAAAAACATCAGAGATTTAATGGTATCCCTTATACCGCAGGAACAACCATTTGAAATCATAGTCGTTGATTCAATGAGTTTCGACAAAACTGGGGATATTATGAATGAATATTCAGCGAAGTATGATTTTGTCAAATATTACAGGGAGAAGACAACTAGGGGAGCAGGAAGAAATTACGGCGTTTCAAAATCCAAATATAAATATGTATCATTTATAGATGGTGATGCCATTGCAGGTGAAAACTGGATCAGAAATCTGAGGAAATATACCGAAAATTATGATGTTGTCGCCGGAATTACCAAGAATACGGGGAATATGAATTATTCCATGGAAAGGTTTAAACTCTTTTATAAAGGGTTTGATGTTACAATGCCTTCATCGAATCTCATGTATTCTAAGGATTTGTTCAACATGATCGGTGGTTTTGATGCAAAATTTGTAACTGCTGAGGATATAGATTTAAATATTAGGGCAATCAGCTCCGGTGCCAAACATGCAATCTGCCCTGACTGTATTGTTTATACCAAGACTCGCGAAACGTTCAGAGATTTCAAAAAGCAGGCATACTGGAACGGATACGGGAGATGGCAACTCAAACAGAAATACAAGAATAAAATAGATTTTAAACACAAATTAACGGCTAAAGAACTTTTTTCTCCGCTTTATGTTATACGAAATTTTTACGGTCTGAGAGGTTATATACGTGGCAGAGTTAACCGGAATAAAAAATAATATTTATTTTGAAATGAAACATGATAATATTTTCCTTTCTGCATTTCTTATATGAAAAAGAACAGTAGGTTTCGATGTGGCAAATCTCTCTGCCAGTTCATCTAAACTAATGGACCTTGGCCAGTCAAGATATCCTGCACTCATGGCTTCCTGTATTACTTTTCTTTCTGTGTCGGTGAGATCAAACAGATTTATTTCTCTATTTAGATGCCGTGAAATATCCATGATCCCATCACCGGAATCGATTTTAATATAATCGTATGATTTAACCTTATTATGTTTTTCAATAATGCTTATGTTGTTCATCATTGATTCACGGCTCATATGGATGATGAAATAACTCTCACCACCGTTCATTGCAACGAAGGGATACATTGGGATGCCTCCTGTCTCAAAAATAGATTGCATTACCTCGTGTCCTGCTTTTGTACCTGTAAACATGTTGGCATGTTTGCCTTTGAAAAAATGTATTTCTTTAAAATCCATACTGTGATTGTCTATAATTGTACTTCCAAGAGAATATGCTAGAAGTGAGTTCTGACCATTGAATATATTATAAATACTGGATATGATAATTTTTGACTGATTATTTTCTGTTGATTTCGCAAGACTACAGTGGCCATCCACGTGTAAACTCAGAAAATACATAATAACCTAGCATTTAGATATATATAAATTTAATGAACTGTAAAAATGTCGATTGACGAATAAATTGGTTTTGTATAAAACACATAGTAGCTGGAATCATTTTTCCAGATATTCATGATAAAGAAGATAATTTTAACATATTATATGATGAGATTAAATATCTCTTAATAATTGTATTCTATGATTACAGATGATACTTTGCGGGAAGGCATGCAAACTCCGGGATTTACATTTTCTAAGACAGAAAAAATTGAACTGGCCCGACTGATTTCTGAAGCAGGAATAAAAAGAGCACTGGTTTCATATCCACCTGCGCACTGGTCTGAATTTGATGCCACGTGCGATATAGTCAGAAGAGGATTTTTTTCTGAGGTTTTCGGGCTAGGCAGAACCTTGAAACAGGATATAGATATTATCAATGAAACAGGGGCAAACATATCACTTCATCTTCCATTCAAAATAGATAGCATGGATTCCATTGTAGAGAATATAAAATATGCATGCACGAAGGATAAACTGGTTGAAGTTGGATTTGTTGATATTGACATGTTCGGTATCAATGAGATTATAAAATTCTGCAAAAGAATGGAGGATACCGGAGTCGATGTTGTCCAGCTTCCAGATACAAGAGGGGCACTGTATCCAGAAAAAATAGGGAACATTATCCACTCTGTAAAAAATGCTACCGGAATAAAGATTGAGGCCCACTGCCATAATGACCATGGAATGGCGGCTGCCAATACAGTATCCGCAATAATTGCTGGTTCTGATTATGTTGATACGACAATCTTCGGAACCGGAGAAAGAAACGGGATAGCAGATAGCATAACAATTGCTGACTATCTTGCTGGAAACGGAATCGAGAATACTATAAATTTTGATAGATTAAAAAAAGCATATAATTATATGTATGATTTAATATTGAAAAAGATAGACCTGAAATTCTTTGTTGCCAATATTCCGATTTATGGAAACAACTCAGGTATCCAGACGGCCGGCACGCATGTCGCCTACGATTCTGTTTTTGAAGAGAGGAATTATTCTGTTAATGTGTACACAGGTAAAAAAATGATCATGGAAATACTGAATAACAATGAAATAAAATATGATGATAAAAACCTTGAAAGTATTGTTTCAATGATTAAGGATGAATCTGCCAGAAGAGGAGAAGTGCTCAATATAAATGATATAATCAATATTGCAGGGGAGTTTGCATGAAGCGGGTAATAGAGATAGGACAAATAGTAGCAGGACCCACCGCTGGATTGGTGCTGGCGGATATGGGATATGAAATTATAAAAATAGAAAAACCAGGAATCGGGGATGTATCCAGAAGCTTAAATGGTACAAGTGCCGGTACTTTTCTGTATTATAACAGGGATAAGAAGAGTATTTCTCTGGATATAAGCAAGGAACAGGGAAAGAAAATTCTCAGGTCTCTGATAAAAACATCCAATATTATTATAGAAAATTTGGCTCCAGGTACAATGAATAGACTTGGGTTTTCCTATGAGGAGTGCAAGAAACTTAAACCAGACATTATTTATTTATCGATCAAGGGTTATATGGAAGGTCCTTACCATGGAAGAAAATCACTTGATTATCCCATTGAAATAGAATCAGGACTGGCTTATATGACCGGAATATCCGGAAAACCTATGCGAATGGGAGCATCGGTTGTAGATATGGTTGCTGCTATAATAGGAATATCTAGAATACTGCAATTCATCTCTGAAAAAAAGTCTGGGTTTATTGAAATAGGATTATTTGAGACAGCAATGTTCCTTGCAGGCCAGCATATAGCAACTTATCAGATTGAGAAAATGGATTTACCGCCTATTAATGAAAGAAATTTTGCATGGGGAATTTACGATTATTTCTTATCTGCAGATAACAAGAAGATATTCATTGCCGTTGCAACCGATGCCCAGTGGAAAGATTTCTGCGAGGCCTTTGAACTTATACGTTTTATAGATAACATGGAACTCTCAACAAATGAAGGTAGATATAAACACCGTGATACTATTATTCCTGAAATACAGAAAGTAATGCTTACCATGGATTTTAATGCCATGAAGGAGAGACTTGATGTGCATAATATCAGCTATGGTGTACTCAACCGCCCATGGGACCTTCTTCATGACATCCATGCGGAGAAATATTTGCTGAATACATGGTATCAGGATAAGGATTATAAAATCCCGGGAATGCCATTTGCCGAAATTAAAAAACACAGCGCACCTGAACTTGGAAATGATACA
The DNA here is from genome assembly GCA_021797225.1 of Thermoplasmata archaeon. The sequence goes on from JAKAAE010000078.1 coordinate 5,689, forward strand.
GAATCAGTTTTATCTGAAATCGGGTTTACCAAAAAAGAAATTGAAAACTTTAAGAGGGAAATGATTATATAATCGAAACTCTAACATATTATAATACTACTTTATATATGTGTATTGTATGTATTTTTATGCAAAATAAACCTTATAAGGGTAGTGTTTCAGATAGACTGGAACGGCTTCCATTCAGTTCGGTACAGAGGGATTTCCTGCTAATGGTTGCAGGTGGTGAATGGGCAGAGACGTTGATGCTCCTGGGTAACGGTGCCATACTAGCACTTGTTGTAACCGTACTTGGTATATCTGATAGCCTTGGCGCCACGATAATAACCACAGCATTCTTCCTGGGAGAATTTTTTGGAAGTGCTTTCTTCGGATGGCTGGCTGACAGGCGTGGCAGGAAATTCGTGTTCCTGTACAATTTATTAGTATTCTCTTTCGGAATGCTTATAGCGGGTTTTATGTCTATTCCAATTCTGATAGCAATATTTGTATTTATAGGTGGTATAGGGGTAGGTGGGGAGTTCCCTCTGGTAGATTCTTTTACCACAGAAATGATGCCGGGCAAAGTCAGAGGAAACAGATTGGCATGGGTGTACACAATAGCCGTAACCGCGGGATTTGTTATAGCAGCTTTAACATATGCCATGGATAAGGTTGCTCCCGTGTATTATTCCTGGAGAATATTATTCTGGTTTATGGCAGCAGTTGGATTCGCTATATGGGCAGTAAGAACAAGATTAAAGGAATCACCCAGATGGCTGGAAGTACACGGTGATTACAAAAAGGCGGATGAAATAACCACAGAATGGGAACAGAGAACAATGAAAGCAAAGCATCTAAAAGAACTACCTCCTGTTGAGAATAATACACCAATAGAAGAAAACAAAAGCAAATATGAGGATATTTTCAAACCTGATGTCAGGAAGAGAACAATAATGATGCTGATATTCCAGTTCTTCCAGTCTGGAATATTCTATGGGTTCACTGCTCTGGCACCCTTTTTCCTTATCGAGAAAGGATTTGACCTTCCCAAAACACTTGAATTCACATTTTTGATATTTGGAGGGTTTTTCTTCGGTTCTATATTTAACCTCTTCATAATAGATAAGGTAGAGAGAAAGTGGGGAATAATAGGCACAGCGGTACTTGCCGGTATATTTGGAACTGCCTTCGCCGTTGTAACCAATGTCTATATGATAGTTATATTCGGGTTCATAACAACATTTATACTATGGAACTTCTCCAACTTCTTCCATGCATACCAGGCAGAAATATTCCCTACAAGAATAAGGCCCACAGCAGCAGGAACCGTTTATGCAGTGAGCAGGGTGTCAACAGCTATACTCACACTGCTCATAGTGGATGTATTCCTACCACACGGGGTGCTCGCAAGCTTCGGTATAATATGGGTATTCATAGCCATAGTTGTTGCTGACCTGTGGATATTAGGCCCAAAGAGTTCCAGAGAACAGGTAGAGACCATAGCTCAATAAATTTTTATTTTTATAATTTTATTTCCATTTAGAAGCAGCTGCCATTGTTTTATGTTTTTACCATTTTAAATAATGTGTGATTTCACTTAGTTTAGTTATCTCTATAAAGAATGGAAATGAGCATAATTCAGGCAATTCGTATATAACACTTTAAGATAACAAGTATATTATCTTCTATTATGAGTTTTTAGAAACAAACATGAACTAATAAATTTAGAATAAATGGGACCGTCCGAATTTGAATCGGAGTCACCAACACCCCAAGCTGGTAGGATACCAAGCTACCCCACGGTCCCTTCTTTTATGGATATCAAAATAGGATATAAAATTTTCAATATGAAT
>JAKAAE010000079.1 GCA_021797225.1 Thermoplasmata archaeon
GGAAAAACCTTCTATGAGACACTGAATGAACATGAAATAAGGTCTTATATAATATCATTTGCAGATCTTTTGAAGAGCAGTTACAGCAGAATAATGTATTCAGGTGCAAAAGAAAAGAAGAGATATGATTTTCTCTTTGAAGGTTTTCTTATACTTAGAAAGCTTCTGAAAAAGGTGCGTGAAAATTCATATATATTTTTTTATATAGGGGATCCGGATAAAATGGAGCACAGGTATGGCCCGGGGAGCCCGGAACATATGGAATCACTGCGGTATATATCATCCATGTTCAATGATTTATTCAGGGATCTTGCAGGTGAGGATATTGCAGTTATGGTATCATCTGATCATGGGTTCACCCCTGTTAATAAAAAGATATATGTTTCAGGTATCAGGGAACTATTGAAAATCAAGAATGGAAGGACAATGCCGGAAACATGGAGCCCCAGGGACATGATGATATATTCTGATAGCCCGGAAGATATGAAAAATAGACTGGAAGGGCAGCTCCATGGCAGTGCTGAAATTATCACCAAAAATGAAATCCTAAAAATGGGGCTTATGGGAAACGACACTGTATCAGAAAAATACATCTCAAGAGTGGGGAATATTCTGGTTCTGCCTCATTCCGGAAATACTGTATGGTACAAATATTATGATGATGACATTATAAAAGACCGGGGCATGCATGGGGGTCTAAGCCGGGAAGAAATGATAATACCCTTTGCGTCCATCAATTTAAAAGATATTAAAAAATACTAAAAATTATTTCGTGTTTTTTACCAGATTTTCATAGATTTCCAGGAATTCAAGACCTTTATTTATTCCACCGAAAATTTCCTCGTTTCTCACGGATTCAGCAGCTTTTTTCATTTTTTCCGGTTTCTTAATCCCTGCATTCCCTATCATTGACTGAACGCATCTGTTTATTCTCAGGGGGCTTAGCTGGAATTTATACATGGTATCAACTATATTCTTCAGATTATCTATTATATACTGCCTTGATCCATCGCTTGATGACATTGCGACAAAGAACGAGTCCATATCCTGCTTCTTAGCTTTTCCTGATTTAACGAATTCCATGATGCTTTTATGGTTGCTGTCACCTTCAAGCACGCCTGATGCAGTTATAGCCTTTGTCTTATCCTCATCATTTGATGTTGTCTCTATTATGTTTGCAAAGTACCTGAAATCATTGTTTACCCTCGCCTGGGCAACAAGATAGGCAAGCCTGAAATCCGGTTCCACCTGGCTATATTCCTTATATTTGCTGAGAAGTGTTTTGCAGAAGTCATTATTAATATATGCCAGCTTTGTGTACAGTCCAGAGAGCGATATTTTATAGTTAAACTCATCCTTCTTATTTGTCTCTATGTATTCCATCTTATCCTTTATGTAGAAGTTCGCAAGATCTCTAAAATAACCGTTCCCTGTTATATTATACAGGGAATAAAGCTGTTTTGATATCTCATCAATGACTATATTATCATTTATGCCGTAAAGCTTCTCAACCCTTCTTACATACTGGGTCATGTTTATTTTGCCTGATAGAAGAAACGCATAGAGATCGTTTGCAATACCCCATTTCTCATCGGTTGATATCTGTGAAAGATTTCTTGTCACAGTTTCATACATTGCATCGTCATAGAGTACCCTGTAGAATCCGCTGTGCCCGTAATTCAGTGAGAGAACATCACCGTCTATTTCCATTTCTCCTCCCTCCATGAGCGCATTTTCTTCTCTGGAAAATCTGTTTATGAATAATGGTATTTTCCACTGTGAATTCTTATCTCCCTCAAGGAAATAAAACTGTTTCTGTGTTATTTTTAATTTATCTCCACTCCTCTCAGTTATAAGATATGGATATCCCTTGTTTGATATCCATTGCTCCATAATTGAGGAAACCACCTTTCCAGATTCCTTTTCTATGGCATTCCATAGATCGGATCCTGAGGCATTCTTATATGAAAATTCCCTCAGATAATTCCTAAGTGCCTTCATGAATACATCCTTTCCCACATATGCTTCTATCATTCTCAAAACATTTGAACCCTTACCGTACCTTATTTCATATGAAAGCTGTGATACGCTCCTGGGATCTGAAACATCCGCGTTTATGGGATGTGAATTCTTTAGTGAATCCATAGTGTAGGCGCCGTCCGTCTGGTCAAGAAGGAAATCACCGAAGAATTTCCATTCCGGATCAGTACTGTCAACGGTCTTGAACGCAAAGAATGTGGCAAAGCTCTCATTTAGCCATAAGTCGTTCCACCATTTCATGGTCACAAGGTCACCGAACCACATGTGAACGAGTTCATGTGTTATGACCTCTGATGTTCTTTTATAACTCTTACTTGTGGTTGAATCATCAATATTTAGAAGGATTTCCCTGAATGTTATTGCGCCCCAATTTTCCATGGCGCCAGCAGCAAATTCCGGAACCGAGATAAGGTTTAATTTTGGAAGCATGTAATCTATTCCTGTGTAGGTTTCAAGGTAATTCAATGATTTCTTTGCAACTTCAATCGGATATCTGGATGATGCTAAATGTCCCTTCATTGCTGTAAGATATAGTTTTTTGCCCTTATATAAATCTTCCACCTCATCAAATTGGCCTACTCCAAGGTAAACAAGATATGTTGCCATTCTGGGGGTTTGCTCGAATTCAATAAGCTTCTTTCCATTTTCCAGTTTTTCCTTTTTTGCAGGCATATTTGAAATGGCTCTGAGGTTACTGTCAATCTTCATTGAAATGTCAAAGGTAGCTTTGTAATTAGGATTGTCTATGCATGGAAATGCCCTTCTGGCATCCGATTCCTCGAACTGGGTAGAAAGTATATACTGAGTCTCCGTTCCGGCAAGATAGAAACCCTTCAGGCCACGGTCAACATCGGAAGAAAATTTAACATCAACTGAAATGTCACCTCCATCAGTGGAGAATGTTACGCCATCTTTATCTGTTTCATATTTTACTGCTGACCCATTGATTTTGACTTCATGTATATCTATATTATTGAGGTCAAAAGTTATTTTCTTTTCTGCATCCTTAATTTTTACCGTTTCATCCCCTGCATACTTTTTGTGTTTGAAATCTATATCAAGGCTAAGCCTGTAATTTATAACTTCCATATCAGTTTATATGTACGCATTTAATAAATTTTTGCGAAGTTGAATAATTTAAATAATAACACGATATACTGTTTTATGGATAATAAATATAGCTTCGCCTATCTAGGTCTTGCTGTGATGATGGTTCTTCTCTTCATACAGTTCATAATGGGTATGTTCATAAATCTCTATGTGCCATTCCCGCCATTAAACAGCATATCACATATGGGACCAAGGGCTTTTCCTTCTAATTACCTCACCGTAATGTTTCATATGATGTTGGGATTCCTTATTCTCATAGTTTCATTCATAATGCTTCTTCTCAGTATAAAAATACAACACATAAACCTCATTATATCATCTGTTTTATCTTTTATTTTTGTCATAATAGCAGGGGTTTCAGGATTCCTGTTTCTGTTCAATGAATACAATAAATATTCATTCCTTATGGCAACATCATTCATAATAATTGTAATGTCTGAATTTTATTATCTCTATACCCTGAAACTTATAACCGGTGTATCTTCGAAATATTAATATATTATAAAAAAATATTATTTTTCCATTAATTCGCATGATCTCTTATAAAGTATATCCCTCAAAAGAAGGAAAGCCCTGAAGTTTTCCGGGTTGAAGCGTTCTGAAAATCCCTCTTTTCTCGATAGTACTCTGTAGTAATACATAACTTCTACTGTTTTTCTACATGCCCTGAAGGCAACTCTGGCCGATCTGCTTTCATTCAATAGTATGGAATAATCCATGGCCCAGCCCTTTTCGCCCTCTATTTTTTCAAGAAAACTGAAATCTTTTGGATTTTCTCCAGTAATTATATAATTCTCTAGAGATTTGATAAATTCAAACATATTTTTGTATTCATCTGCATGGTTTTCATCCATCTTTATTAGTCTGCCAATCAGTTCTGCCAGTTCATATTCTATCATAAAATAGAGCTGTATCCCTGAATCATAATCCTCTTCTTTCTGATTTACACAGCAGTGAAATTTTGGAAATTCTGTCATAATTAACAAGTATATTATAAAATATATACCTTCTGCATCATGCTAAATTACTTATAAAATATCCTTGTATCTTTCATAATCTATGATTCCAAATTTTTTTAAGGTGATATCAATAAATTTTTCCTTCACATCATTAAAACTGTGCTGTTTTCCCCGAATTGAATCCATAGACGTCATTATTTCTGATGAAAAGTTGCATGGATTTATCACATTAAATTTTTTTAAATCCGTACACACATTGAGTCCCATCCCATGCATTGTTGTAAATTTATCAATGCCTAGTCCTATGGAACATATCTTTTTATTTCCAACCCACACACCTGTTTTTTCGTTCAGCATTGGCGTTCCTCTAATTTTATAATAATCTAACAGTTCAATTACAGATTCCTGAATTAATTTTATGAGTTTCAATGCATCAAGGTTTGATCTTTTCAGATTTATAATATAATATGCAACAAGCTGGCCGGGACCGTGATATGTTAAATATCCTCCGCGGTTTATCTTTATTGCACCTTCAAGGTTTCCACTGAAATGGGAACCTGCAGTATAAATATCAGGATGCTGGAGAAATATGAATGTATCGCATGATTCCTCTTTATTGACTTTATCATGAATTTTTTTCTGGAAATCAAGCGCCTTTAAATATTCAACAATTTCAAGGTCGTATACTATACCACAGTTCTGAAAATTTATTTTCATTATATTACATCCCAATATATGGCTTCACATTTTTATTTTGTATATAAAATTCGCTATGAATAGGATTTTAAGTGGTATATAATTATATAGCAAAAACATTTAAATTAAAGAGCATTAGTTAATCATGGAAAAAATAAATGGCAGAATAAAGAAGATAAATTATGTTATTAAGGGCGTTGAAGCAAAGGACGGGGCCGGAGTGCGCCTGAAAAGAATTTTCGGCGGTCCGAATACAGTTAACATAACAGATCCATTTCTTCTACTGGATCACTTCGGGTCCGATAGAATTGATGATTACATCTCGGGATTCCCATGGCACCCACATAGAGGAATAGAAACCATAACATATTTGCTGTCAGGTAAGGTCGAGCATCGTGATACTACCGATCACCGTGGAACAATATACCCAGATGGACTTCAGTGGATGACTGCAGGAAGTGGCATATTCCATGAAGAGATGCCTAAGCCACTGGATGAGAAAAATCCAGAGGAGCTATTAAGGGCAAATGGAATGCCAACACTTGTCTCCGGTTTCCAGTTGTGGTTAAACCTTCCTGCTAAATATAAAATGACTATTCCAACATACAGGAATATAAATGGAAATGAGGTGCCTGTAATTTCCCTTGATGGCGCAACGGTCAAGATTATTGCCGGAGAATATAATAAAACTTCGGGCATGTACACATCACAGTATGGCATAGATCCGCTTTACCTTGACGTTTCCATGGATGAAGAATCTGAGTTCAGTTACCCCATTAAGGATGGATATACATCTATTATTTTTTCAGTAACCGGAGAGGGAATTCACGGTAATCAGAAACTTGAGCCGGATACAGCGGCCATATTATCTATGGATGGAGATTACGTTAATGTTAGAACTGGTAGATCGGGATATAGATTCATACTCTTATCTGGAAAACCGCTTCATGAGCCAGTAAAATGGTACGGGCCAATAGTTATGAACACTGATGAACAGATACGGGAGGCAATCAGAGATCTCAATAGGGATAACTTTGTCAGGGAAAAGAAGCCGGTGATGGAATAAGATAACTATCTATTTATTTTTAGATAATGGTTAAATATACCTTAATGATTATACGGCATGGAAAATGACAGTGACTTTAATCAGTATATGATATCATTCAAATATCAATTTAAATCATATATCCGTACAAAAAGATTCCTGGGATTATTTATTTTTACTCTCATAATATCAGTGGGCATAACGGCATTAATACTGCATGATGAATACAGTATGTTGAAGGCAGGGACTGCACTATTTTATTTCTATAATTATCTTGAAGGCTTTGCCGCAGACCTGGTTGTAATCATAGGTGCATTCTTCGGAGGGGATATAATTTCCACGGATACAGGCACAAATGCGGCCTATTACACACTTGTTCAGCCCGTAAGAAGGTCGGTACTGTTTCTTGGCAGATACACTGCTGCTTTGATATCCTCATTTGTTATAGTATTTGTATACTTTCTGGTAGGTATTATAAGCTCATTTTATCTTTACGGCACCGCAACCCCTGTTATATTCGAAAGCCTCGGAATAGTCGTTCTGTTCCTTGCAGCAGCAATATCATTTGCCTCACTGTTTTCAGGAATATTTAAAGGACAGTCCAGCGGAATTATAGTTTCGGTACTTCTTCTATTTATCGGTTTTCCCATAATAGATGAATTTGTGGGGGCCATTGGGGGTATAGATCCTCTGTTTTCACTGGACTTTGCCGGAAAAATTATGTATCTAATATTTGAAAAACCCTATCCTGCTGCGAAGGTTGTTGGGCCTGCTGGCTTTGGAGGTCCAGGCGGTGCTGCTGCAAGAGTTTCCTCATTTGTTGGATATACGTTCAGCCCCACGGTTATGCAGGGGATAGGTGTGTTAATTGCATATATGGCAATATGCGGGATAATTGCTATACTGTTGTATGCAAGGAGGCAGATAGAGGGATAAATATGGAAATAAGTTTTAACAATGTATCTAAGAATTACAGTAAATTCAAGGCTCTTGACGATGTATCGTTCCATTACAGTGGTCACGGTGCCATAGGATATCTAGGTCCCAATGGTGCCGGAAAGACTACAACACTGAAAGTTATGACAAACCTGCTGCATCCAACATCAGGCAGTGCAGAATTGAACGGCATAGATGTCAATAAGTATCCGAAGAAAGCCATGCTGGAAGTAGGGTCCATGATAGAGACCCCCACTCCATATCCATTTCTTACCGTTAAAGAATCACTGCAATTTGTTGCTGAACTCAGGGGAATCGATAAAAAAACTATGGAATCCAGAATAGACGAATTCTACGATGCGTTAAAACTTCCTCCATTGAAATCAAGAATGGGGCAGCTTTCAAAGGGCCAGAGACAGCGTGCCGTATTTGCATCAGTACTTATATCAGACCCGGACATTGTTATACTGGATGAGCCTACCAGTGGGCTGGACCCATTCGAGAGGAAAATATTCAGGGATTTCATACTTAAGCTCAAAAAAACGAAACTCGTGTTCTTTTCATCCCATATCCTTTCAGAAGTTTCAGAAACATGCGATGATGTTGTATTTATAAATCATGGAAAAATCCTAAAGCAGGGAAAAATAGAGGAGATATCACAGGAATTCAACA
>JAKAAE010000006.1 GCA_021797225.1 Thermoplasmata archaeon
ATTTTGCCCCTTTTTATAGATAACGATAATTTTATGAGAATTCCGTAGATGAATACCAGTACCCCCTGTTTTCCAAAAAGCAATATAAAATCATTATTGTCAGAATAGGCTGAATTGACAATGGCATTACGTTTTTCATCCTCTATTTTGACGTTTGATATCAATATATAGTCAAAATCATCATTGTATGTCGCTTTGCCATTCCTATATTTCTGAATCATCTAAGAAGGGAATAATACAATCCTTTTTATTTTTATTGATTGAAAAGATAGGGTTTGTGTTTCGAAGTAATATCAATAAATCTAATATATATCCTAAATATCTTAGTTAATGGATATACCGGATTATACTGAAGAGCCTTTTGAATGGTATAAAAAAATGAGGAAGGAATCACCCATAATTAGATCCGGAAATACAATTCATGTCTTCAAATATACGGATATCTCTGAAGTACTATCAAATTACCATGTTTATTCATCCCAGTTCAGGGATCTTTTAGGCGGAGAACTGGCAGAAATGATGAACCAGAAAACAAGCCCGAGCATACTTATACTGGACCCGCCTATACATGCTATCCTGAGAAACCTTGTAAGCGATGCTTTCACCCCTGCAACAATAGAACCATATAGGGAAAAAATAAGAAAAATAGCATCCAGACTAGTTGAAAATATGAAAGATATGGAATGGCAGGATGCTGTAACAGAGTTTTCCTATTTGCTGCCAATTACTGTTATTTCTGAAATGCTCGGTGTGCCCGAATCAGATTCAAACCTTTTCAGGGAATGGTCTGATAAACTGGCCACATCACTGGGAAGAGAACCTGATATTGAAACTCAATACGAGATGGCAGATTATTTCTACGGAAAGATTGACAGGGAAGGATTGAGAAATAATCTAATAAGCAGGCTTTCAAGAGTTGAGATAGAGGGCAGGCAGCTCACGGATAGGGAAATAGCAGGCTTTGCCATACTTTTACTTGTGGCAGGCAATGAAACTACCACAAATTTGATTACAAATGCTTTTTTGTCGATCCATGAATCCACTGGAATGTACAGTAACATCAGGAATAATTCTGGTATCATACCATCCGTTGTTGAGGAAACACTCAGATACAGGTCACCTGTCCAGTCAACCAGGCGTTATGCAAAGGTTGATGCCGAACTACACGGAATCGAAATTTTGAAGGATGACATACTAAATCTTTATCTTGGGTCGGCCAACAGGGATGAAACTATATTTCAAAAAGGCGAAATTTACGATCCTTACAGGACGACAAAAAGGCATATGGCCTTCGGTCAGGGAATACATTTTTGTCTGGGTGCATCGCTTGCCAGGCTTGAAGCCCGGATTGCACTGGAAGAGTTTTCAAGAAATATAGTTTCTTACGATGTTGAAACTCCAAAACCTGAGGACAGACTCGACAGCGATATACTGTACGGATTCCGAAAATTGTTGATAAAGCCTGAATTCAAAAAAATATGAAAATTTTATAGCAGGTATTTTATAATATAAGAACTGACTTCCTGTTGTTAAAGTTAAATTTTGCGTTTAAACCCAAGGACTTTATAAAATTGTGCACTGAGCTTTTATGAACAAACAGGTTCCCGGCAAAAGGTTGTTTATCCTCTATTCTGTAATTTTGATTCTAATGGCAATATCAATGCGAAGCACGAACAATATGGTTGTTACCACGGTTCCATTGTACTCAAAATATATTCTGAATTTTTCGTATATAGGAACAGCACTGGTTACAGCAATAATATATCTGGGAACTGTTCTTGCTACTTCATTCATCAATCCACTCATGGGCTCCATTTTGAGGAAGAGAATGTTTATAACAGCAAACTTTGTATTAACCGGGCTCATGGTATCCTATTATTTTTCCGGGGACATAAGCGTATTCATAATATCCTTTGTAATAGGATTGGCATACGGCATAATACTGCCTAACATTGTAACATCTGCTACGTTGTATCCTGATAAAACAGGCAGAGAGAGGCTTCTGGGAATATATTCAGTGGGACTGAGTTTCAGTCTGGTGTTCGGGCCAAGCCTTGAAACCTATTTGTTAACAATAATAAGTTACAGAACATTATTTTTATTCTTCGCACCTTTGGGCCTTATAGGCATAGTTACATCCTTCTTCATGGAATTCCCGGAAAATAAAAAAGAGATGCATGGTGGATTTATTAGAAAAAATAAGGGATTTATTTCTTCCATACTCACAATTACCACATATAACGTTCCATTTGCCGCCCTGACAGTTTTTCTTGCAATATTTGCTGAGGCAAGATTCCATGTTAGTAGCTATATGGCATATTTACCGTTTGTTTTCTTCTTTGCAGTCTCCATGGTAACCAGAATGTATATAAGTATCAGGCCATTTAAAAACCTCAGAATACCGCTTATATTTGCCCCTGCAATAACTGTTTTTGCTCTTGTAATGTTTCCATTTCTGCCGGATTACATAGCTTTTGTTGCCGTAATGATGCTGCTGGGAATCCCACATGGCTCAATATTCCCCGTATCAACAGTAGAAATTTCAAGGGGGTCAACTATTGAAGAAAGGAACGCAGTAAATTCTTATTATTATTCTTATAATATGAGCCTGTTCATGGTAATACCATTAATATTTGCGGCGATAATTCCCTATATAGGATTTGAAAAAACATTTGCACTGTTAACAATACCTGTGCTAATATCAATAGCCATAATCTATAGGAAATACTGGAAGGATGATGACCTTCTTGGTACCCCAAAAATAAATACAAAATTGTAAAAATGACTTATTTTTAAGATAACTAAAATTTCAAGTTATGCTAAAAGAAATTGGATAATTTTCATTATCCAGCAATTACCGTTTCCTGGGATGTATAACAGTGAATTTATCATCAAGATATTTTGAACTATTTTTCCACATTTCCTTATCAAAGTCCTGCAAAATTATGATCAAGTCCTCTTTTTCTTCTGAAGAAAGATATCTATATTCATAATCCGGAATTTGATGCCCGGAATAATATTTTCTTGTATACATCCGTGCATCCTCCGGGAGTTCCCTGATTATATCTATAAAGTTTTTTCTTATAAATTTGGTGTATTGGAATTCTTCAATTATACCAGCAATTTTCAGGGCCTTTAACATTCCCTTTTTTACCATGGATGCGGGCTGCACCCCTATATTTTTACTTTTAATTTTTCCACGGATAAATATCTTCCCACCGAGCATACCTGATCCAATATATTTTCCAAAATTTATGCTACTATTGGATAATACCAGAATTGTACCACCTGCCATGTACTCTCCGAGATAATCATCGAATTTGCCGTTTATAATAACTTTTGGAATAGAGGCTCCATATTCCCGCATCTGTATGCATGCTCTATTTCCAACATTTCCATCCACATATATTTTCCCACCACTCAGAGCCTGGCCCAGTACATCACCGGCATCCCCGAATATTTTCACTATTCCCCCACTCATGGAATCGCAGCAATCGTCGGCCACATTACCTTTTACCATTACAGTATTATTCTCATTGAGATTCATGAGGCAATTGCCCGCATTTCCATACAGTGTAACATTACGATGTTCCCCCGGAAATGTCATGCCTATATATCGATGACCGGCAACATTGTTTACGTATATGTGGTTGCCGTGATACTTAACTATTTCACGGTCAAGCATATTATAATCTATATTTCCTGCATCAATACCATGTTCCTCTATCTCTTTTAACTTCTCCCTACTCTTAAAATTCTCCCTTCCAGGATTTATTATTCCCCTTTTCATGGAAGATATAAAAAAAGAACCAGGTTCAAGAGTCCATATTTTTGGATCCTGGCTTATAATTCTTATCTGGCTCTCCTCACTTGCTATGAAAATGTTGTTATCGTCCTCACCCAGTATAGCGGGCCTGAGCTTCGTTCTATCGGCCATGGCAATCATGTAAATATCCTGGCCATCATCGTAGCCTATTATGAGAGTGTATGGCCCGTCCAGTACGCATCCCCTTGTCCTGTACTTAATTTCAGGGTCATCCACATTTCCGGACATTATTTTTAATGCAGTAATTAAATCATATTCTCCGATCAGTTCCTTAAAAATATGGGCTATTACCTCACTGTCAGTGCCCACAAAACTTGTTACTCCCTTTGATTTGAGATACTCTCTGTTTGCTCCGAATGAACTGATGTCGCCGTTATGTACTATTGCTATATTAAAAGTGGAAAATGGGTGTGACCAGTATGGCAGATATCCCGGTGAATTCGTGGGCTGTCTTGTATGTGCCAGCCACATGTCAGCCTCTTTTTGATTTAAAGCATATTCTTCGCCAACCTCATCAGGATATCCGACACCTTTGTATACAAGAAGTGACCTTCCTGCACTATACAATCTCCCGCTGCCCTCGTTCCACAGTGTTGCATTAACCTCATCCAGAGATTTGCTATTTTCAAAAACTATATCATAACAGCAGCTTTTTATTGATTTCCCATTTTCAGTGTATGAATTCTGTACTTCTATTCCATGTTCCTGAAGTAATGCCTGTAATTTTTCATCCTCATCCCTGTAAAATATTTTTACTGTGAAACTGTTCGTTTCATTCAGGTTAAATGATGCATATCCGGAACCCTTGTCACTCCCCCGGTATCTAATATAATCAAGGCATTTAACAGGTATACTGCCTGAAATTTTTCCTGAATTCGTTTTTCTCATTATGCCGAAGAGGCCGCAGCTGGAAGGTGTATAATTCATGTGGAACCCGCCTCCGCTACATTAATTTTCCTTGCGATATTATTATCAAGATTTATTGACCTCAGCAATTCCGTATTCCCAACAATAGAATATTGTAAATTGGCTATTCCCATTGCACCTGAAATCAGACCAATTTCCTTTTTTATTCCCATGAGAAAGTTAACAGCTTTTTCCCTAATATTGCTGTAACTATTGTTCAACCCATCCTCAAATATTTGATAGGAAATTATCACAGAGTCGCAGCCCAGTGCAAGGTACTTAACTATATCCCCTGTATTCCTGAAATAATTAATTTCTCCGATGATATCAAAATTTTCACGTATGCCTCTATCTTTTAACTCCTGATCCAGAGATGCTATATTTATTTCTAATTCACTATCTTCCCTGATAACAAATCCATCCATTGTATTATCTAAGTTCCGGCTGGTAGAATAACTGTGACCTTTATATTTATAAACTGTGTCACCCGTAATTGAAATATCACTAAAATCTTTCTGGAGATCATCGTCAATTATCATAGTTCCTGTGAACATAGCAGCCCAGGATAGTGCATTTTTGACTTCTTTATCTGCACCGCTGACCTTGACCATCACAGGCATTGATATGTTTATTCTTCCGCCGCACAGACAGAAATTAAGGTTTATATCCTCCCTGTAAGGGTCTATGGATGGTCTGGTGACCTGCGCACCATCAAGTCTTAGCCAGTCTATTATCCTGGAAGGCAATTCAACATCCGGTGGTGCGTTGCTTCCCATACTGCTTATTACTGGCTCCCCTTTAATAATAAGTTCGTTTATATATTTTTTATCAGGTTTAAACATTCCCTGTTTAAAATTTAAATTTTCAGTGGATTCAGAACGAATTCCTAGTACTTTCAATGTGTTTTTGGATAGTCCTTCTCCGCACAGGAAGGCTGTATTGCCTATTAGATCTTTCATAGTTTTTATTCCGAGTACGGACATCATTTTTTCTATTTCCATTTTAAAACCATTAACAAAATTAACGGTATGGTTTACACCATAATCCAAATCAATCATTGTTTTATTGTCTGCCTTATTGGTTAGTGCTGCAGGGCAGTATCCGAGATTGCATTTTCGAACCATAACGCATCCCATTGCTATTAGTACGGATGTTCCTAGACTTACCACATCTGCGCCAAGTGCATACAGTTTTATTGCATCGGTAGAATCCGAAATACGCCCAGCTGCGATTATACTGAAATTTTCTCTCAAACCTTCCCTGACAAGTATGTTATGCGAAGAAGCTACAGCCATTTCAACGGGAATTCCTAGACTGTCCCTCACGGTCACCGGTGCGGCTCCTGTACCTGCTCCGTGTCCGTCTATAATTACTCCTGCCGCCCCGGACCTTGCTATTCCCGTTACTATGTACGGTATGTAATTGGTTGCTGCCACCTTTACATAAACAGGCTTTCCTGACATTATTTTCAATGCTTCTATGCGCTGAGCAAGGTCCTCTATGGAATATATATCGTGATGAGGCGCAGGCGAAATGGCATCGATCCCCTCAGGAATTTTTCTGGCAATTGAGATATCGTGAGTTACCTTGCTTCCGGGCAAATGCCCCCCTATTCCGGGTTTAGCTCCCTGACCTATCTTAATGACTATACCGGCGCCGGTTTTTAGCTCATCGTAACTTACACCGAATCTGGCAGATGCCCATTGTATAAATATCCTTTTTGTATCTTTAACTGAACCATAAAGGCCGCCTTCACCTGTACCTGCCATTGTTTTTGTTATCTCAGCAGTTTTCGCTATAACAATATTTGGATTTCCACTAAGGGCACCATATGACATATCACCAAGGTAAACCGGCACCTCAAGATCGAATCCTGCAAGTGAAGTTTTTGTAACTGAAATATTAGTTGAATTGTAATTAAGCATATTGGTCTTAAAATTAATCCTGTCCAGAATACGAAGGCTTTCTGTATTTTTAACAAAAATTTCAGAAGCTTCAGGTGAATACGATAGTCTTCTTATATGGTTTATTTTGTCAATGGACCAGAAATCTATAATATTTTTCTTTGGTATTTCTATATACTTTGCAACTACTTTGCTCATAATAGCATGATAGTAACTATCTATCTATATATAATTTTGTAATTTATTTCCTTTTATTATTTTTACTGGTAAACTATGCATTTCAGTAATATGTTCATTAATATACGTTCAACTTATTATCTCAGAGAATTCATAAATACAGAAACTAAATCCGTTTGTTCATAAAATTGACATCTAAATTTATTCAATAAAATACTTAACATTAAATAGAGCTATCAATTAATTACACATGAAATCTATTTGTCCCTTTTGCGGAGTCGGATGCGGATTAGAGTTATTGCCTGTTAATAATATAATTACCGCTGTAAAACCAACTCCTGAACATGTTGTCAGTCACGGTCATATATGTGGTAAGGGCGCAGCTGCACATGAAGCCCTAACCATGTGGGATAGAATATACTATCCGCTGGTCCGAACAAAAGGCAATCTTGAGAGAACAGACTGGGACAGCGCTTTAGACCTCGTTGTGAAAAAAATCAAAGAAATACAGGGAAAATATGGTCCCGATTCCGTTGCATTTTATGGTGGATGCCAGAATACACTGGAAGAGGTTTATTTATTCCAGAAACTGGGTAGGGCACTGGGCACAAACAATGTGGATTCCTGTGCCAGAGTTTGCCATGATCCATCAGCAAAGGCACTCAAGGAAATGGTTGGCATAGGTGCCGGTGCCACATCTGTAACTGAAATTCCGAAGGCAGATGTGATAGTTATAGCTGGAGAATCCATCACAGATAGTCATCCGGTGCTATCACAGTATTTTGTAGAGGCAAAGCAGAATGGTGCCAAGGTCATAGTTATAGATCCGAGAACTACAAGAACAGATGTTTTTGCCGATGTTCATATAAAGATAAAGCCACGTACGGACATTTTCCTTTTCAATGCAGTTGGGAACTACCTGATACAGAATAATCTTATTAAGAAGGATTTTATAGATTCAAGAACAAATGATTTTGAATCCTATAAAGCCACGGTGTCATCATATACCCTCGAACTTGCAGAGACCAAAACAGGCATTCCAAAAGAAACCATAAAGCAATTTGCAGACCTTGTTTCCGGGGGCAAATCTATTTTTTCATGGGGACTGGGGCTGACACAGTCAACTGGCACAAAGGGCATAAAATCCTATATAGACCTTGTGCTGTTAACCGGCAACATAGGAAAGGAGGGCACTGGCATTATAGTTTACAGGGGGCAGACAAATGTTCAAAGTTCCGGGGATCTGATAAAACCGGATATATTCCCCAATGGCTCATTGAATGAGGCAAACAGCAATGAATTATTCAAGGTATGGGGATTCAAGCCGCCCATCTGCAAGGGGACAAATATACCAGAAGCATTTTACGGAAATGAGGGAAAGATAAAGGCACTATTCCTCATGGGTTACAACCCGGTAAGAAGCCTGCCAGATAAGACAAGAATAGAAAACTTTCTTAAATCCCTGGAACTGGTTGTTGTTGAGGATATATTCATGACAGAGAATACGGATTATGCTCATATAGTACTGCCTGCTGCAGCATGGGCAGAGAAGGACGGTTCAGTTACAAGTCTTGACCGGCTGGTAAAGTGGAGATTCAAGGCAGTCGATCCACCTGGGGAAGCATTGCCCGATGGTGAGATTATTGCAAGAATTGCAAAAAAGGCAGGGTTTTCCTTTGAAACCTCGCCGGAAGCAAACTTTGAAGAGATGAAAAAAGTTTCCAAAATATACTCCGCAGTGAACATCAGTGATGTAAAGGATTATTCTAAAAATTCAAGATACCCGAACGGTGAGCTCCATCTGTACAGTGAAAAATTTGCACTGCCTGACGGCAAGGCAAAATTTATTCCTGTTGAAGCAAAGGATGAAAGCAGTGATCTGATACTCTCAACGGGAAGAACAGTTACAAGATATAACACTGATGAGGTTATAAACAGAATTCCGGGCATGCAGAAATATGTTCCGACCCTGTGGATAAATCCGGTTGACGCAAAAAAATACGGTGTAAGTGACGGGAGTATGGTATTGTTGAAATCCAGGGTAGGACAGCTTGAAATAGCAGCAAGGATTACTGAAGATGTAATTCCGGGTGTTGTATTCTCATATATGCATAATGCTGACATAAACTATGTTGTGGACGCAGAACTGGATGATGAGACAGGAACACCGAAATACAAATTTACTCCTGTAACTGTATCTCCAGTTATACACACATCTTCCTGAGGGATACCGTTTTCCGTAATAGCTTTTATAATATATCATAAGTGAAAAACATTAACCTAATTTTTACCTTTTTTATATGCACTTAAACCTCCTTGAATTATCAATCTAACAATCGCTGCCAAAATAAAGAAGACACCAATACCCACAGAACCCGACCAGATCAGTGCACTCACGTTGAGCATAAACGATATTATTCCAAAAATAAATACCGTCAAACCACCGGTGAGACTCATCACTCCTGTTCTGAAAAACCATGGATAGCCTCTACCAAAAATGAACAGAACTGAAACTCCGAATAATACTAATGCAAATACAATTGGCAGAATTAAAGGAAATGCTGATAGAAAATGACCATTATACTTAACATAATGTGATAGAAGGATGGAAACATATAAAAATGTTATACCTATTAAATAGGAAATTATTGATTTATATATATTTTTATTCATAATTCATGCCCCACTCCATTTACATATTCTTGAAGAAAGCTATTTGCAAATTTTCCTCAAATTCTCTGTTTTATGTTTTCTACGATAAAGTATATAAATACTCAGGGCGGCCATTGCAAAAGATGTGATCTGAAAAGCCAAGAAATTACCATGCATAAATAAAATAAAGCAGAAAATTCCAAAGCCACCTGCTATTATTAGAAACGCTGCGAATGCTACAGAAATAACAAAATACTTGAAATCTCTTTTATTTTCCATTTTTTCTACCTATGCTACAATTCTTTTGCAAAGTTTCTCACTTCCTCTCCTTCCGGGTTTTCAGGATAATCCTTTCTGTTTAATATTTTCATTGCCTCGTCTCTATACAATCTAGATTTTTCAATATCAATATTTCTGTACATAATTGACAGAGTCAAAAGCCGTTTGGTCAGTTCAGGAAGAATTTTTGAATCCCACTCAGCAGAATTCCTGTAATAATCCAGTTTTTCCTCCAAATTCTTGATTGGGTCGATATTCTGGATATTCTGATATGAATCCTCTGGAATCCTGATCTCTGTCCTTACATTTGGCGATGTATACCTGTTGCCATCTATTCTTCCGGGAACTTCCTTTTTCCTGATCCTGAAGGATATGGTTAAGCCGGCCAGGAAAAAAGGTAATTCTATCAGTGGGAGAAATAATTCAACATGTGAAAGGTACTGTGCATGGGATTCGCCAGGTAAATTATGCCCGGTAATATAAATGAAATTATGACTCCAGAAAATGCAAATAACGCAATGATTAGCAATCCGGCTGCCTCCCATGTTGATACACTAATGACACTTTGCTCATTTTATTATACCCCTTATTTTTGCTGATCATATCTAATATTCCTTTTGTAAGAAAAATAATCGATTCGATTATTTCATAGATAGAATTAACCGGTAATTTATATATTTTTGTTTTTTAGGAACAATTAGGATTTCAGAATCCAATAGTATCAGACCTGAAGTCCAGTTTCAATCCAATCATTTGAAGAATTTCCACCCCAATTATGGCAGGAAAACCAATATTTTCGAGAATTATAAATTCTGGTTCAGAAAATATAACCCCGCTCACTGTTAGATTTGCAAATGTCAAAGCATTGTGTAGTTCCCTGGACGACGATCCAGGAATTGAAATGGGAATTTCTCCATAAGATACAATTCCAAGTTGTTCTGGTCTAATTCCATTGGGTAACACAGCATTAATATAGTTTCCTTCAACTCCAGAATCTATCGGGGCGGAGATCTTAACACTTTTAATTGTACCACTTATCTCAATCGGATCGATGATCAATCCCATATGAAAAGCTCCTTATGTTGGGTTCTCCTTGAATGACTCAACTTTTCTGGTTGTATCATTTATCACCAGTACGGCAATTATGCCTGCCTTTTGTTTTCTGTCCCCAACTTCTATGTCTCTTGAATAGACAACAACAACATCCCAATAACCCTGAGTGACTTCCTCCCCAAGCTAACGCACGGGGCTTCCCGCTTCTATGGGACTGGCTTGCCTTAAGGTATTGGCCAGTTCCTCCACGGGCATGAATTCCCCACAGTCCGTGGGTACTCTTCTCTTATTATGTTTGCTCTTTTTCTGCTTTATTATAATAAAGGTATTGAATACTTTATTTAATCCAGCATTCAATACATTCACTGCTGCATTGTCATCCCTGTCCATTGTGAGACCACACTTGCTGCAATGGTACTCCCTGTCATCAAGGGATTGTTCCTCTATTATATTACCACAATAGGAGCATGCTTTGGAGGTATTCCTGGGGTTTACCTTAATACAGTATTTACCGGCTCTCTCAGCCTTGTAAATAGTATTATTTATAAGTATACCCCATGAAGCATCTGCTATGCTTTTAGCCAGCTTATGGTTCTTCAGCATATTGGCAATATCCAGGTCTTCATATGCTATGAAGTTGTGATTGTTTACCAACTTTCTTGATAGTTTCTGTGAGAAATCATTCCTCTGGTTGGATATATGGATGCTTATCTTAGCTACCCTTACCCTTGCTTCCATTCTATTCATTGAACCTTTCTGCTTCCTTGATAGGTTTCTCTGTGCATTTTTTAGTTTCTTTTCTGACTTTCTCAAATATTTGGGTGGATCTGCTGGTTCATTATCTGTGGTTGCTATAAGTTTGATGAGACCTACATCTATTCCCACGGGATTATCAGGTAGCTCTGAATAATTCCTGTTCTCAGTGTTTTCTTCCACAATAAAGGTTGCAAAGTAGTTTTCTGCTTTATCCTTTTTAATGGTTGCCTGTTTAATATTTCCCTTTATTTCCCTGTGCTTGAACATTCTTATTTCCCCGAGCTTGGAGAGAAATAGATGACCGTTATCCATTATCTTGAATCCAGACTGTGGGTATGTTATGGATTTATAGCTATTCCTTGATTTGAATCTCGGGAATCCTGCCTTAATCCTTTTCCCATTCTTCTTTTCCCTTATTCTCCTGAAGAAGTTGTCATATGCCTTATCCAGCCTCCTTGCAACATCCTGCAATGCCAATGAATAAATTTCTCTATATTCAGGGAAATATTTCTTCAATTCAGGTAGTTCATTCTGCTGTGATAGATAATTTACATTATTGCTTGAATGGAAATCCTTCTTCAATTCATATGCCATTTTTCTCTGTTCAAGCATTGCATTGTATAATTTATATGATAAATTCAGGATTGAATTGATTTTCTCAATCTGTTTCTTCTTCGGGTATATTCTGAATTTATAAGCTCTCAGTATCATCTTTTTTAGAATATATATGAATTTATTACCTATAAAATTATGCTCTCATCTCCTCCCTCACGGAAGGAGACTTCCCGCTTTAAGGTTAAATTTTGCGGATGCTATTCTGATCTGTCCTTCTATACCTAAATCCCTAAGATGTTTTTCTACAGTGAATCTTACATCTTTAATATCCATTTGGACTTCTTGGCTCATAATATACTTATTATCGCATGTTTAATAAACATTGTTTTGGATTATAATCAAGCAATTTTCCTTTGAAAATACAGCATGAGTACAAATTTTGAAGTTTTAAAAGTATAATTATATTAAAAATGTTATATTTATGGGCCCGACCGGATTTGAACCGGTGACCACCGCCTTGTAAGGGCGGTATCATAACCACTAGACTACGAGCCCTTAGTGGATAAGTCTTTAATAATATAATAATCTTTTTTTCAGTAACTGCAAGAATAGTAAGATTCTTCCTGTCATTTAAATATTATTATGACATTCATTTAACAGGATGCCGGGAAAAATCATGGTTTCTGCAGATATATTTCTGGACGGGGCAAGACTGGAAAATGCAATTACATTCATACACGTTAAGGGTTATGGCAGGGCAAGAGTCACCCATATAGATATAGAGGATAAAAAATTCAATAAGATATTGCCACCCAGGCACAGCGACTATCCTGAGGTTGTATGGAACTCAGACACTGTAAAAATACCGGTAAAGGGCCATGAACTGGTAATTATAAGCAAAACCTTTGGTGCAATTATAAATCTGAATGGAAAATTATATGTTCGTGGAAAGGGAAAGGGAATTTTTTTCGGTCTACATAAGGAACAGATAAAAAAAATTGAGGAATATGCTACAGTTCTTGGTATTCCCCCAAAAAAACGTAATAAAATTTAGAATAATCCTTTCTTAAATTTCTGGTCAACTTCTATTGCCTGAATATCCCATGTAGGCTTCATTGATTTTGCAGTTTCCATCAGATGGTCAAGTGTATCAACATCCCATTTGCAAACTGCTTCATTTTCTTTCTGGCCCAAGAATAATTCTTCCAGTTTTAATCCTGCAGGTAATTTCTTTGATTTGGCCATATCCATTATGGTCGTTGCGAACTTCATTACATCAGCTTTCTGCTCATCTTTCCATTTATGTATAACAATTACTTGTGTCATAAATATATATAGTCATAAAGAATATTTAAATCTTGCTTAAAATATTTTTAATTTTCTGTGGAAACCAAAATTCCACTTCATTAAAAATCTTTATTTACTATTGTTAATTGTTAGTAGATTACTTTGGTACTCAATTTGATTATTGCAGAAAAAATGGATGCTGGAAGAAGAATATCCTACATACTTTCCGATAAAACCTCCAAACAGAAAAAGGCTAAGAATATTAGTTATATAGAATTTGAGAGAAATAACGAACAGAATATAATGGTTTCACTCAGCGGCCATATACTAGGTGCTGATTTTCCGGAAGAATTCAAGGACTGGACAAAATCCGATTTGGACAAACTCATAGATTCTGAAATAATATATAAAGTAACAAACCAGAGAGCTTATTCCGCATTAAAATCCTTTTCAGGAATAGATAATATCATAATTGCAACTGATTATGACCGTGAGGGGGAACTCATAGGTGTGGAAGCGCTTAAGTTTATAGAATCCGGCTATACAAAAATAAAAAGAGCTAAATTCAGCGCACTTACTTCACAGGAGGTAAAGGATGCATTCGATAATCTACTGGATGTAAACTATGGACTGGCGGATTCAGCAAAGGCCAGAGAAGAGATAGATCTTCTCTGGGGAGCTGTGCTCACAAGGTTTTTCTCGGTTACAAGCAACCGCCTGTGGAAGGACTTTATATCGGTAGGGCGTGTACAGACACCGACTCTGGCCATTATCGTTAACCGTGAGGAAGAAATCACAAACTTTGTCCCGGAAAGATATTTTGTTATAACGGTTACTTTCCATAAGGGAATTGATTTCCAGGGCACATATGAGGAAAATATACGGGATGAGAAAACAGCAGATAAAATTTTTAATGACATAAACGGGAAAAATGGCACAGTAAAATCATATAAAAGTGAGAAAAAGGAAGTATACAAGCCTCCACCATTCAGCACAACAGATTTCCTGAGGGAAGCATCCAGAATAGGCGTTACACCCTCTAATGCCATGAAGATTGCTGAAAAACTCTATATGAGCGGGCTTATAAGTTATCCAAGAACAGACAATACTGTATACCAGCGGTCAATACCTCTGAAGAGCATTGCCAAAAAATTCGAGGGAACAGAATTTGATACCGAGGCTAAAATGGTACTTTCACAGGAAAAGATATATCCATCAAGGGGGAGGATAGAGACCACAGACCATCCACCCATATATCCTGTATCATATCCAAAGAAACCTCTTACCGGCGCCTATAAAAATGTATATGAGTTAATAGTCAGAAGGTTCCTTGCCACTCTTTATAAGAATGCACTGATTGAAAAATCAGATGCGGAGATAGATATAGAAGGTTATATATTCAAATCATCAGGGGAAAAAATTCTTGATAATGGATGGTTTGACATATATAAATATAGAAAACTCAGGGAAACCAGCCTTCCGGAGCTCACAATCGGAGAAACTGTGCCAGGGAAGAAATGGGACATGGAAGAAAAATATACTGAGCCACCGAAGCGGTACGATGTGGCATCTCTCCTGAAAATCATGGAATCTCTCAATCTGGGAACAAAAAGTACAAGGCATGATATAATACAGAAACTCAACGATAGAAATTTTGCAACCGGAAATCCATTGAAGCCAACACCACTTGGTATAGGTTTCATAAAATCCATAACTGTAATAGATTCAGATATAGCAAAACCGGATATGACCGCAGCACTGGAAAGCGAAATGGATAAAATAGCAGAAAATCAAAAGCAGCTGGACACGGTTGTGAACGAATCACGGCAGATGCTGCATAATGCCTTGAAAGGATTCAGGGTAAATCGTGAGGAAATAAAGGAAACTATCACATCCTATGCCAATAAAGGAGATGTAATTGGGAAATGTCCTCTGGATGGCGGAGACATATCGCTGATAAAATACAGGAATTTTTACAAAATTAAGTGCTCCACAGAGGACTGCAGAATAAACTATAGTATAAGTGCCACCGGCCTTATACAGATGACCGATAAAAAATGCGATGTATGCTCACTGCCCATTATAAAAATAATCCGCAAAGGGCAGTCTCCGGAGTACAGATGCATAGACCCGAAATGCGAATATAATCAGAAGAAACTCACAATGGGAAAATGTCCATCGGATGGGGGCGACCTCATTGTAAGACAGTCAAGATATGGCAAAAGATTTCTGGGGTGCTCAAATTATCCAAAATGCACAGTTACATACCCTCTTCCCCAGAAAGGTGTTATAATGAATACAGGAGAAATTTGCCCTTACTGCGGGGCACCTCTGCTTATAATGGTAAACGGAAAAAGAAAATGGAAGTTTTGCCCAAATATGAAATGTGAATATAATGGAAAGGATAAAAATGAGAAAAGCGAACCAAAAAATAAACAGTGAACTATTCGGCATAATGCTATTTCTTATATCAGCGTTGTTTGCTATTTACATATCGTACAATCTTTACGCCGTTCCTGAAATAGCAAGTGAATCCAGAGGCATATCATTTTTATTCGTTTTATATTACATTGTCTTTATTATTATATTTACCGCTGTAGCACTCTATGTTGTAAAAAAACATGCGAATATAATGAAAATTATATTCCTGATTCTCGTCCTTTATATGATATTCCTTGTATCGTCCATAATTGCGGGAATAATCGCAGTAAATTACACTGAGTACTATCTGATCATAGGAACAATTACAGCATTTTTTGCATATATGCTTATATTCAGGAATGAATGGTATATTACAGACGCCGCCGGTGTAATAATGATATCGGGCGCTGCCGGAATACTGGGAATCCTTTTAAGGCCATACATAGCAATTACACTTCTTGTGGTATTTGCTGTATATGATTATATATCTGTGTACAAAACAAAGCATATGGTTACACTTGCAAAGGCAGCTGTGGACAACCAGTTCCCGCTGATGTTCATGCTTCCATCGTCTAAAAATCTGAGGATGAAGGATCTAACGTTTGAAAATCGCGGGGAACACGAAATAATAATGCTGGGATTCGGGGATATGGCAATACCGGAAATACTCATAGTATCCGCATTCATATATAATCCATCACATTCTATTCTCTTTGCAATTCTTACCCTAGCAGGTGCTATTTCTGCTCTGATATTCCTGTTCTTCTTCAACAAGGGAAAGCCGGCACCTGGATTACCTTTTATAAACACTGGAGCCATTCTTGGATTTCTTCTGGCTCTTTCCATTATAATAATTTAATGGAGAAAAACTCTTTTTCCCGTAAAATAAAGCGGTATTTTATATTCATTGCAGCGTTTTATCACATCATCATCACGTATTGAGCCACCCGGTTCAATTATGCCGTTGATACCGTTTTTGTAGCATTCTATTACAGAATCATCGAAGGGTATGAAAGCATCCGATGCAAGGACAGAACCCTTTACATTGTTTTCTCCCCTTTCAATGGCAATTCTCAATGATTCTATTCTGGAAGTCTGCCCAGCACCGATACCAACAGTGGTCCTGTTTTTTGCCAGCACCATGGCATTGCTCTTCGTATGTGCAACAACCTTCCAGGCAAATTCTAGGTCTCTGTATTTAGAATTATCTGCTTCAGTGTTGGATTTTAATTCTATATTTTCGTACTGCCATTTTAGCCTGTCCTGGAGTAGAAGACCTCCGGACACGGATGAAATAGCTTTTTCCGGATCCCGATCCATGGAGCATTTGAGTATTCTCATATTCTTCTTCTTTTTGAGCAGTTCCAGAGCTTCACTATCAAAATCTGGGGCAATAAGAACCTCGATAAATTTTTTTTGCATTTCCCTCGCTGTATCCCCATCTAGCTTCCGGTTCAGTGCAACAACAAATCCATATGCAGACTCAGGATCGGCATTGTAAGCATTTATAAAAGCTTCCTTAAGAGTATCTGCGCTGGATACACCTGATGGTGTCCTGTGTTTTACAATAACTGAGGTTATATCATCAAAATCCTGTACTGTTTCAAGCGCAGCATTTGCATCCAGTATGTTATTGTAAGAAAGTTCCTTGCCACTAAGCTGTACTGCATTTGGAATTCCGTATTTCTCATCAGTTTTGAACATATATGCTTCTTGGTCCGGATTTTCTCCGTATCTAAGGTCTATTTTCTCGTATCCATGTATAAACAAATCATCCGGCTGGCTTTCATTTAATTTTCTATACAGCCTGTTATATATCTGGACATCGTACTCTGCAGACCTTGAAAATGCACGTAATGCTAGCATTTCTCTTGTCTTCATGTCAACTACATTTGATTTCCTGAGACAATTTTTTACTGTATCATAATCTGAAGGGTCTGATAACACAACCACATTTTTATAATTCTTGGCAGCTGCCCTTATAAGTGACAGCCCGCCTATATCGATATTTTCTATCATTTTAGGCAAATCATTTGATTTTGATGCCTCAACAAAGGGATATAGATTGCAAATCAAAATATCAAAATCCAGATAACCATACTTTTCCAGCTGTTTATTGCTTTCCAGGTCCCTTTTTGATAGTAAACCAGCGAAAACAGCCGGGTGAAGTGTTTTCACCCTGCCACCTAAAAGATCATCAAAGCCGGTCAGCGTTGATGAATTAATTGCATCGATTCCATTATCTTTCAGGTATTTAACGGTGCCCTCTGTACCGTATATGCCATCCAGTTTATTCTTGATGGCATTCAGAAAATCAATCAATCCGGTCTTGTCATAAACGCTGATAAAAGCTTTCATATGACCATATCAAAAAATATGATAAATATTTATTGCAGAAAAATTGCCCATGATATAAATTATTGTCAGTAATATTTATGAATAATCAGTAATTTCTAGGGCACAGAGACAAAAGGTTTAAAAACTTATATCCATGTTTGGCTTATGGAATCACAGTTAAAGCAAGAGAGAAACATACAGGTGGAGGCCATAAAGCAGAGCCCTACAATGAGCAGAGAAGTAGAAATTGTGGAGAGGAAGGGAATTGGCCATCCAGACAGCGTTGCCGATGGAATAGCAGAATCGGTAAGCAGAGCTTTAAGTAAGTATTATATTAAACAATATGGCAGAATTCTTCACCACAACACAGATCAGGTTGAGGTTGTGGGCGGGCAGGCCGACCCTAAATTTAAGGGAGGAAATGTACTGGAGCCTACTTATATACTTTTGAGCGGGCGTGCAACAGCCACAGTTGGTGATGAGAGAATACCGGTCAAATCCTTAGCAATAAAATCTGCCAAGGACTATCTCAGAGAACATTTCCCAGATCTGGACATAGATTCAGACGTTATGATAGATTCAAGAATAGGAAACGGGTCTGTTGATCTCAGGGGATTATATGATACCAGAAAATTCAAGGCGAATGATACATCCTTTGGTGTTGGTTTTGCTCCATTCACAGATACTGAAAGCATAGTTAAACTCACAGAAAAATATATCAACGGCGATCTGAAGAAATCCCTTCCAGGAATCGGGTATGATATAAAAGTCATGGGATTCAGAAAAGGAAAAACAATAAATCTTACAGTTGCTGCAGCATATGTGGATAAATACGTAAAGGATCCGACAGAATATAATTCCATAAAAGAAGAACTTATTGATAAGATAACGGACAATGCAATGAAATACACTGACAACGACCTCCAGATATACGTAAATACCGGGGACGTAAAATCTGACAGTGTATACTATCTAACTGTAACAGGTCTTTCAATGGAAAATGGAGATGATGGATCCGTAGGAAGAGGTAACAGGGTAAATGGAATCATAACCCCATACAGGCCCATGAGCATGGAAGCGGCTGCTGGCAAGAACCCTGTAACACACGTGGGCAAACTTTACAATGTACTATCCAATCAGATAGCCTCAAAGGTTGTTGAGGAAGAAGGTGGAGACATTAAGGAAGTACTGGTAAGAATTGTGTCACAGATTGGTAGGCCTGTGGATGAGCCGCATGTGGCTTCTTTACAGCTTATATACGAAGATAACGTTGATCCATCAAAACATAAAAACAACATCAAAGCCATAGCTGATGATAAACTTGCACACATAGATCAGCTTACACAGATGTTTGTTGATGGTAAGGTAGATGTATTCTAATTTTTATAAATTTTATCTATAATATCAATTATTATTAGATTATTTTCCACATCAAATATGCATCAGAAAGGTCTGAATAATAATTTTTTAATGTGGATATAATTGAAAAACCATTATTTTTGTAAAATTTTATTCCACTTTCATTGTCCGTTCTTACTTCTAACCTGACCGTGGATAATCCCGCACCTGTCATGATTCGTAATTCCCGGTTAAGAAGATTCTGCCCCACTCCTGATTTCCTGAATTGTTTTCTAACAGCAAATAATAATATACGTCCCTCAGTTCCAGAATATTTTGCACCAATAATAAATCCTATTACTGAATCATAATTATCATAAACAATAAATGCCTCCGGCCATGATCTGTAGAGGTCCAGTATCAGTGATTTTGTATAATATTCAGATAATGAACATTTTATTATCTCCATTATCCTTTCGCTATCCCTGGCTTCGAATCCCCTGACAAATCCAAAAAATGAATTACCGGCAGCCATACTGAAATGTATTGATAAAGAATATTATAATTTTTCCAATTTTATACCAAAAATCTAGGTACGACAAGCATTGCGAAGAAAAGGTTAAAAAGCACTATGGATGCCATCCCAACATAGAGATAGTTTTTATCATCCAGAAACGATACCCATCCTATGAATACAACAGTAATCGGTGTGAATATGAGCACCCAGAGGCCCACAGTAATGAAGTAAAGGCCATCTATTGCAGATAATCCCGAAAGTATTTTGTTCAATGATACTGATTTTGAATCTATTCCGTGTGCCAGCGCATAATTATAGTTGGACATCTGGGAAAGTGTAAATCCATCTCCTCCATTTTTGACAAAGAGTATAATAACACCTGCTACAATAAAAGATACGCTGATCAGCACACCTGCCTTCAGAAAGTAACTTATAATTACCTCATCATCATAATTTTTCATCTTTATCCCTCCATTCTTTTCTCCTAGAATTATAGAATAGAATACCTATTAAGCCAATGGATATTATAACTGAAATAAAGAACTGTATCATTAAAGAAAATGTAATTACAAAATTTATCATATGCAGACCCTTGAATACCATGTCAAATCCCAGGAACGATAAAATTGCAAAGAATATCCATCTTATATTTTCATTGGAAATCCTTACCAGAACTTTAGCACCGAAAAAGGCGCCTATTAAAACACCTATCGCCGTTGCAGCTGCAATAAACAGATTAATATAACCCTCATACCAGTATATGGAGCTTCCTGTTGCCGCTGTTATGCCTATCATGAAATTACTTGATGTAGTTGTAACCTTCATTGGTAAATTCATTGCCCAGTCCATGCCAAGAACCTTCAATGCACCGGATCCGATGCCCAGAAGTCCGGAAACAAATCCTGCAAAGAACATAACTATTTCCCCGAGCCACCATCTCACACCATGATATTTTATTGTTTTTCTGAGCCTCTCATCATAATACGAACCGGTTAGCTGGAATAACTTTGTGCTCCAGTCAGGCTTCATTTCCGGCGGCACTTCCTTCCCTATTTTTTTTATTGTGGGAATAAGCGAAAATAAAAGGACAAGGCCAAATATCACATAAACTATCCAGATTAAAGCATGCTTATCTATAAACACCAGGGTCAGGGACCCGACTATGGCACCTGTAGTTGTTGCTATTTCCAGCCCTATGCCAATTTTTATATTTGCTATTTTCTTCTTTGTATAGGCACTTGCAGAACCAGCAGAGGTTGCTATTGTAGATATCAAACTTGCACCTGCAGCGAAAATAAACGGTATACCATAAAACAGGGTAAGAACTGGGACAAGAACAGTTCCTCCACCGAGACCGGTGAGCGACCCTATGAAACCGGCAATAATGGAACCAAAGACGATTGTAAGGAATTTGACAATTATCAGAATTAATGTCATTTACAGTTTATTACTTAACCATATTTATTATTTATTGATAGATATTATATTTATACATAGAATAAATTGCCAGTTAGCATCAATATGTAAGGCTGGTAGGGTGGCTATAAACATTAATACAAAGAATAAATAACAGTCCGTAGGGTTATGGTAAAACATATTATGGAGAGGTTTGACAGTTTAATGCCATACAGAGAGGCAGTTTTAATATTCGACGGAGTACCATGGAATTTGCCAGATCATGATACAGTAAATATTGAAGATGCCGCAGGTAAAATTTCCGCCTGCAATGTATTTTCCCCAGTTGACATTCCCGATAAGAACAAGGCTGCCATGGACGGTTATGCTGTGAAACATCTGGATACAGTGAATGCCTCGGATCACAATCCTGCAAGGCTTGATCTAGCTGGTGTGAACATGGCAGGCGGGACTGCAGGAGAGCCACTTAAGGATGGCCAGTGCAGGGAGATCTATACAGGGTCGATCATGCCTGAAGGAGCCGATGCTGTAATCAAGGTTGAAAAATGTGAACAGTACGGTGATCATATTTACGTTTATTCGCCGGTAATGGCCGGAGAAAATGTAGCATCTATAGGAGAGGATTTAACCAGAGGAAGTACCATTCTCAAGGATAAATCCATCGTAAGGCCCCAGAATATTTCATCCATGACTGCAGCAGGCATTAAATCCCTTAAGGTATACCGGAATATTACAATTGGTATTGTAAATACCGGAATGGAACTTGTAACCGGCCAGATCAATAATTCAACCGGTTCCCTGTTAAGGTCATTTTATAGAATGCCTTTCATAGATACCTTAGACGGCGGAATTGCTGATGACAGTATAGATTCTATAATGGAAAAGGTCTCAAATCTCAGGGAGAAATGCAATATAATTATAGCAACGGGCGGAAGCAGCCTTGGAAGGAAAGACCTGACGACTGATGCAATATCCCGGCTGGGTAAAATGCTGTTTTCAGGAGTTTCCATCAAACCCGGGAGAACCATAGCCCTGTTCAACATGGATAATATCCCGGTTCTATCAGTCTCTGGTCTTCCAGTTGCTGCCCTTCTATCTTCACTTATTTTTGTAAACAGATACGTGCACAATGCTTTCGGCATAGAACTTACAGAAAGGATGCCGGCCATACTGGAAGAAAGAATACACAACAAAACCGGGTTTACAACATTTCAGGCTATGGATACATTTGAGAAGGGAGGTGAACTGCACGCAAGGCCTCTGGAGACCACCGCTTCAGGAAGAATTTCCTCGCTTCTCCAGGGCAATTCCTTTACTTGCATAGACGAAAATCTGGAGGGAATAGAGGAGGGTACCAGGATAATAATCAATATAATAGGTGATATAAGATGGGAATGATTTTTCATAACCTTATTAAATTCAGGGAGGCTGAAGAAAAGATAATGGTCAATTCCGTAAAAATTCATGAGACCGAAAAGATAAGGATAAGTGATGCCAATGGTAGAATATCTGCTGAGGATATATATAGCGCCAGCAATCTTCCCCTGTATTCCAGGTCCCAGGTTGATGGATACGCAGTGATTGCATCTGATCTTGTTGGTGCGTCACGGGAATCACCTGTGGCACTTGAACTTGCCGGGGAAACCAGTATAGGCGAACCTGCAGTTGAATTTCCCGGAAATGGGAAATGTATAAAGGTGCCAACAGGTGGTGTTATTCCTGTAGGTGCCGATGCCATGGTACCATTTGAGGATACAGAGATAAGTGGAAACCGTGTTGTATTCTTCAGTAAAATCGAACGGTTTCATGAACTTTCCAATTCCGGCATTGATGTGATAAGGGGCGAAAGGCTTCTGGGCAACGGGTCAATGATAGATCCTAGAAGCATAGCCGTGATGGCATCCACCGGTGTTGGAACTGTAACTGTAATCAGGAAAATCAGGATAGGCATAGTGTCCACAGGAAATGAACTTCTTTATCCTGGCATGGAATACAGAGAGGGCAAAATTTACGAATCAAACAGCATATCCATATACTCTGAACTCAAAAGTCATACTGCCTTTGAAGTTAAAAACTATGGAATTATAAAGGATGACTATTCAGAGATAAAAAGATCTATAGATAAATCCATTGAGGAAAATGATGTAACGATTACTATCGGTAGCACATCAGCCGGAGATCACGATATGGTTTACCTTATCCTCGGTGAGAAAAATCCAGGAATAATTTTCCATGGGATACGTGTTAAACCTGGAAAACCCGCGATATTTGCAAAATCAGGAGATAAATTAATCTTTGGCCTCCCTGGTTTTCCAGTCTCATCAATGATGATCTTATATTCCCTTGTTATTCCTGCATTATTCCTCATGGCTGGGCATAAATTTTCATACACGGAAATAAATGCCACATCAGGGGATCGCATTGGACTTCATGAGGGAAATACAGATCTTCTCCTGTTGAAACTGGTAAATTACAACGGAAAATACTTTGCCTATCAGGTGCCAGGAAACTCCGGGTCAATATCCCGAATAAGCAGGGCTACAGGTTTTTCCATAGTGGATTCCAGATCATCATATATTGCCCGGCATTCTGATTTAAAAATAAAATTATTCACATCAACAATTCCGGAAATTCTATTCTATGGGCAGTACCTTCCTGCCATGGAAAAGATGCACGGGGAAATACTGGATGCATCTACATTTGTTGAGGCCGGAAAGAATGAAATTATAAGATCCATGGAATCCGGGGATGCTGATGTTTACTTCTGGAATTACATGGAACTGCCTGATATCAATAATATTGACGATGCTGTAACATATAAAATCCCCTATGGTGTGGCCTACAGAACTGACAATTATAAAACCATGGCAGTAATGTACCGTGGATCAGGTCTGCAAGATTACTCCAATGAAATATTGAGACATGAAGATTTAACATATCTTGACAATCCAGAAATTATCTGCGATTACGTAAAAAATGGAAGATGCGATGCAGGAATCACTTATAAACAGTATGCGGAACTTTATTCCCTGAAGTTTGAACAGAAGGGATACTTAACTTTTCATGTAATGATAAATAAGAACAGCATGAGGTACAAAGAATTGAAGAATGCTTTTATAGCCATTGCCGGAGAATATCAATGATGGCGATAATTTTTGCAAAGAAAAGCCAGAGACTAAAAGACAAGCACACCATGGATATATGCGGGGAGCATCTTATAGATAGGGTGTCAAGAATAATCTTAGAGTCGAATTTATTTGAGGAAATAATACTTTTTACAAAAAACTCTCTACTTTCATCTAAATACTGTATAACTGAAAATGATGCAACCGAAGGTGTTCTTATTGATTCAATCCTATATTCCATTGGAAAGCATAAAGAGTTTCTAGCCGTCGGTGGCGATATGCCCTATATTGACAAGGGTCTGATTGATAACATAATTACAAGCTACAGTGGAACTGCCATCACATGTACGGCCGACGGATTTTACCAGCCTCTTTTCACTGTTTACACGGAAAAACTCTACAAACCAATGAAGGAATACAGAAATAATGGTGGGGAAAGTGTAAGCAGGTTTCTCGGTACATCTGAAATTCAGGCACTAAGAGTTGAAAGTGAAAAATTGAGGAGTATAAATTATATGTCTGATCTGAATGAAGCACGGAGAATTCTGTGTGGGGTGAAAAATGATTAAAATAATCTAATTCTCAATTCCCGTCGTAATTATTTTAAGGATTCTGTTGACTTCTTCAGGGTAAACTATGCATTTGCCAGTGTAAGTGCTGTTATTTGCCATTATCATATAATTATATCCATATTTCAGGTAATCCTCACTGCCGAGTACAAGAAATCTGGTACCTTTTCCATAATCCCTGAACCCCTCTATAAATATTATATCACAGTATCTGTTATCATCGATTATCCTATCCAGTTCCATATGCTCCCTAAACATTTTATATGTCCTGTCAGGTGTTATGCCATAGGTTACATCAGCTCCAGCATCTTCCATAATCCATGTATCCTTTCCATGGGTGTCCAGCGATATGTTTCCATGGGGAATGTCCTTTATATATACTATTTTATACTGACCGGAAAGTACGGAAATTAGATTTTGGATTACCGTAGTTTTTCCGGATGAAGATGATCCAAAAAAGGTAAAAATTTTCATATTATTGCATTGCTGATAAATATAAAATTTTAAAGGAACAGATGGTATCCAAGTGCGAAGTTCAATGTGGCAGCAAAGGTAAGATACATCAACCATGTACCTGTAACCAGCTGGAAAAAGGCCTTAGTCCTTGCCCATGATGGTGAGTGTACAAGGCTAGCAGGTATATCACTTACATAAACAAATGCAAGCAGTATGAAAAGAATCATTACAGGTACATCATCCCCCAGACCGAAGACTACGGCGCCTATTATGGAAATCCACAGAAAACCAACTGCCATGAAACCATCAACCGTGGTATCAGCATTTTTATACTTGTTATATCCAAGGGCAAACCAGTGCACACCATAAGCAGTGAAGGCGAGTCCGGCCATATACAGTATTGGAGAGGATCTGAAGGCAGTGAATACAGTCAATCCCAGAAATATGTATGTTCCGGCAAGGAATTGCATAAATCCCGGCATGAATATGCCCCATAATCCCATGGCATGGTTGACATTTTCATTGTTTTCCTTCGGGTACTTGAAAAATACAGCCCCTCCGAAAACAAAATAACCGATTCCTAGACCGAAGAATCCAATCGCCAGAGGCGGTAAAGCTGCTGCAATCATAATAACACAACCCCACAGTCGATACTTAATCATTTCTATTTTTATAAATATATTGCATAATATTATGTCATTTTCAATTATACCTTAGATATTCCAATAATGTGACTAATGAAATTGATATTATATTTTATAATAGAGATGAAATATGCATGAATGGCATTATTTTTAAGAAATTAAAATTCCTTATTTTTCCAGTAAGTCTCCTAGCCTTCTGCAGAGGGTATCATCGCATGGATAATTTAAATAATCCGCAATAAATTCATCAGGATCATTCTTATACTTCAGGAACCTGGCAATATATTTTTTTAACTGCTCCTCGGATCTCTTATCAGGCTGTTTAAAATTAATGCCATTGGAATTTTCTCCTGTATTTATTTTTCCCCTGAGGCTAATATAACCAATTGCAATATCTATATTTTTCATGTCTATGCCATTCTTGATGGCATAAAGTAGTCTGTAAGCCAGGAGTTGAACCCGGTGGTGCGAAGACCTCTCCGTGTTCTTGTCTGTTTTATAATCAAGTATCACATATTTTTCCCCGTTGCTGAATACCGCATCAAGTTTTCCATAGAACATTATTGAATCTGATTCATCTGAGAACTCAGGGAACATCTGATTTACCCTTGCTATAACAGAAACTTCGGATTCGATCTGCTGCATACTGTATGTAGATTTTATCTGGTTAACAACAGACTCTATATTACCCAGTACTTTCCTGTCCTTCGTGGATAATATCTCTTCCTGAATTGCGCCCTTATAAAGTGATTCTGCCATTTCATGTGCATTCAAACCATAATAAAGAGCTTCGGTTTTCTCATTCAATTTCAATATATTATTCTTCAAAAGCCAGTATGGATTATCAAGGCTTATCAGAGAGTAAGAAAGCACATTCTTTGTTCTGAAAAATTCGTATATTTTATCCCTGAGCCAGTTATCATTACTTTTAATGATTTTTTCTGAACCTATATAGTTTCCCGCCACAAACTGGAAATATGCTTCATCATATCTGTTTTTATCAGGCACCGGTGATTTCTCACTGAATGCATCATCTATTACCAGCTCTGAATATTCAGGTATGAGATAGCCGGAAGCTTCCCTTGTTGATGCGCATATCCATAATTTCTCCCTCGCCCTTGTAAATGCGACAAAATCAATTCTTATACTCTCATTTTTTAATTCATCATCTACATCTATTCCCCTTACTGTCTCTATTATGGACGAGACTATCAGGTCTATATATGCATCCGAAACTCTGGGCTTTTTTGGCAGATATACGACACGGTCAAATTCCCTGCCCTTTGCCTTATGCACAGTGGTGAGCACCAGTTTTGAATTGCCTGCTTTTATTCCATTTTCAGAATATGACAAATCAAGGAAATCAAAGAAGTTTTCTTTCGTATACTCCTTTTCACCCTGGAAGAATTCATCAATAGAGGATTTAACAGTGGATGCAGTGAGGAAATATTCCTGGCTTATTGAGGCTGCAACCGGAAGTATCCTTGTATCGAATAGTTTTTTTATGCCCTCCTTTGATAGTTCCATGTTCCTCAGGGAAAAAAATGGATTCCCTGTATCAAACCGGTCAATTGTGCTGCTATCATTATGCAGGGATTCTGAAATTTCAAAGGCTTCCTTTAGCGATAATCCTGAGAATGGTGTTACTAAGGCAGAAATAATATCATCATCATTATCATAGAGGATTCCACGGAGAAATAGGGTAATATCTCTTTTTGCCTCGTTGACGGAATGCACATTTGAATCGCTGGAATAATCGATATTATACTTATCAAGTAGTGTTGAAAGCATGTCTATCTGTGCATTTGTCCTTGCAATTATTCCGGTGGTGCCCTCATGGCTAGAAATTTCTGATATCCTGTTGATTACCGATTCTTCTGGAGACTCTGACTGTATTATGGTTACCTTTTCTCCCTTCTCATGCACCCCTTTGAAATTTTCAAGCTCCTGTGTATCCTTCTCAAATTTCATATAGTAATTCTTTGAATATTCCAGAATAGTATCTGTGCTCCTGTAATTTGTTTTCATATTTTCTTTGGCCACATCTTCATCTGCAAGCAAAGAATTAAATACGGATAATGCACCTCCCTGGAATCCAAAAATAGACTGCTTTCTGTCACCCACCATGAATTTTATATTTCCGGAGGACTTTGCAATTGACGCTTCTATATCATTAATATCCTGGAGTTCATCCACGAAAACATATTTGTAGACTGTTTTACCATCAAATTTCTGAAATTCAAAAAGAAGGTCATTGAAATCCAGATTTCCCTTTTTTTCCTCGTAGTATTTGAATGCCTGATAAAAATAATCAAATAAATACTGTTCCTCCTCTGCATCGATATTTTTTACTCTGCCCGTAGAAAATTTTTCCCCTATTCTTTTCGATATTTTATCTCTGAAATTCTCTATATCCTGAGGACTAATACCGAAGCTTTTTATATACCTTATTGCATTTTCCAGCTTTGGTACTATTTCATTTATTACATAATCGCGAGCAT
>JAKAAE010000080.1 GCA_021797225.1 Thermoplasmata archaeon
CTGCCGATAAAACCCTAAAAAATTAATAACTAAAAACAGATACAGACTAAGGGGCTTGTGGTCCAGTGGTTATGACGCTTCCCTCACACGGAAGAAATCGCCGGTTCAAATCCGGCCAGGCCCATTCCATTAATGGTAAGTAAACAGACTCATATAACACCTTTTTTATATACACTTAAAGTGTTTCGGATATATATAAATGATTGACTACTTAAAAATAAAAGTCAATCCAATTTTCCAGTGCATCTTGTTATAACTTTCCGTTATCCTTAACTAATTGAGTTTAACAATATTTTTTATTTAAAGGAATCAACATTTTTGATAAACATCACCTGTATTAAATTCATTAATCACTGCAAAAGACGCAATATATGGAAATTCTGGGCTATACAGTGTAATACACTAAAACTCTAAATATATAGAGGGAATATATATTTGATAAAAATGACAAATGGTTTTAATATAAGACATGAGAGAAATAAACAAAGGAATAAGCTTGTTGGTTCAGAAAGGTCTCTTAAACTTAATTTGCTATTCGGATCGTATACTATGACGAATATTTACAAACCGGTTCAGGCGAATAAACGTAGAGTAGGTACCAGGCCATATAAATAATCAGCACAAAATTCACCATATAAAATTATACGGAATTAAAATAAAAATAATTATCCCTTTTAATCTGTTCTCATCTACAATACAGAGTTTTTAATTAATATCTGAAGCTATAATCGTTATAATTTAAAACGATTATATAATCCTTGTTATCGGCTACGATTATAGGTTTTCCTTATATATGTATATGTGTGAGTAAAAATATCCCTGCGGTTCTGTATATCCATTATCTATTTCATCCATGAACCTTTATTGGTAAAAGATTTATACAGACCTTTATATCTGCAAGGTTCATGCCTGTTATAGCTATATGTATATATGATATTACTGACGGGAGAACATACAATATAAAATCTCTTAAAATATTATTTTGGTTTTAATTAACATTCATAACAGTTATACTTTAAAACTGTCATATGACAGTTAAATGATGGGAGTGTTATACCGTTTTTACGTGTATTTGCAATATACGATTTGATGCATGAAGATTTAATATTCATAAGTCTTTTATTTTATAAGACTTATATAAGTCTTAAGTGCTGGGACACTTATACCATATTTGGCAAATATGATTTGGTATGCCTCAGATAAATAATAATAGTGAATTTTTAAAGAAAATAAGATGGTATTGTTTTAATTTACATGCTCATATTAAGTTTTATTTAATAACTTAATAAATTAAGTTTGTTGTCGTGAGTTAAGAGCCTTTTTTACGTATATTGCATATATATGATTTGATGTATCTGTCAGTACGAAGGACAAAGAGCAAATCCAGAGACCATCTAATCATATTAATGCAATATTGCAACGCCTGGGTGTATATCAAGGATTGAGTTACCTTACATCATTAAATATGGTATGTATCTGTCCATTAGTTCTTTCAAAATGCATGATATGGAATATACGTGCATATTCATGCATGATAAATTTATTGCATATTTTTAAACATCTTGGATAATAATATTGCATATTAACGTTGAAATAAAATTGATGCAAAATTTTGGTTAATATATACTATGGGAAATATATACAAAACCAATAATGGTACTCCAGCAGATATAAAATACATTAAATAAAATAAAAAAATTAAAATCTAATAAGAAGATATTGTTTATAATTAGGGGATCTAACCAAATTCAGGAACAAGTTTCTGGAAGAGAGAAGTAAAAAGGAGAAAAGGAGATTGAAAAGAAAAATCAATATAAACAGGAGGAATGAAAGTGTCTCAATATTATACTAAAAAACTGTCAAAATTTTGGGGGGACAGATCACAATGATTCTTATTCTCGAATCATTTTTAGTTTCATTGTTAGCTATAATCATAGCTCAGTGGTTATGGAAGTTCTATATGGGCCCTAAGATAGTGCTCACTGTTGATGATAAGGTTGCTTCTCATCCTGTGAATAGAATAAAATACTACAAAATTGGCGTTAAAAACATAGGATATACTTCTGCTAAATCTGCAACCGTTTACATTAATATCCCGAAAGTATCACAAAGGGACTTTATACCAAAGTGGGATTCTACACCGGAGGCAGGGGTTGCAGGAAACCAGTTTCTTTTTGATTATTACCAAAAAGTTGACCTTCCTCCAAAAGGAATTCATAAAGAATTAATACCAATTTTGATAAGTCCAACTGTAACGATAGATAAAAAGCCGTATAACCCGAACCATTTATACATATTTTCAAATTTTCATCATTATTCTTTAGGTAACGCAGATATCGAAATTAGCCCTAGTAGAGACAAATACCAAGGGCATATTTACATTGCATGTGAAAATTATTGTTCTAAATTTAAACTATATATCTTATATGAAGAGGTTGGAAAAAAACCTATTATAGAACTCAAACCAGAATATGTGAGTAGGTTGCTTTTCAGGAAAGGCAAGGTAGAGACGAGGGTCAATTAGAATATGAATTATTTATTAAAACTTAAGGAATTATTTTTTAGGATTATCAAAATATAATATATAATTTCATATCTTCAATAATTTTTGTTTTTAAAATGCCTCCATAAGTTCAAAAAATTAGATATAATTTTTAACACCCCTCCCCTAGAATTATACCACAAAGACATTTTATCGATGTTTTTTGTTTCATTTTTTGCATTTTTAAACTGTAAATTTCTCCATCATATCACCTCATTATATTCTAATTTATATTTATCTATTTCTATATATTCCACTTGATAACTGTCCAAATAATAAATAGTACGCACCAACGTTGAATACGCTTTCATTGTATACAAGAATGACCTTGAAACGGATATATCATATATCAGGGATGGCCACATGCTTTCATCCTACATGTTCCTTAATTTACTGACACTTTACCTGCATTTCCAGGTACTTAACATGATAGATGGAAAATACAGTGTAAGGGATGTTCTGCTCATCCTTTCCAGGATAAAAATATACAGT
This sequence comes from Thermoplasmata archaeon, assembly GCA_021797225.1. The sequence goes on from JAKAAE010000080.1 coordinate 3,035, forward strand.
ACAGGGAAAACTGAGATGGTAAGCGAAATACCGAAAAAGGCAAAGGAACTTATATCAAAGTTAGGGATAGACCTGGACATATTACGTAAAAAATGAAGAGTTAAGGATAAACCTATTTTTTACTACCAAATTCCAGAGATGAGCATTTATTTTTTCCCTTGTTGCATATCAATCATCATATATAACTGCCCAATGGCATCTCTTATGCTTTCTGCTATTGCCTTTGCTACTTTGGCAGCCATCCTCAAGCTTAATAACTTAATGCGTTTTGACATATGTACATTTTTATGGATGCTGTTGCACGAGAAAAGTCATGTCTAACATAAAGTCTAAAGGCACATCCCCATAAATGGAACTTATGAAAACCCTCTGGCACTCTAACATGTGCTGAAATTATATTTCAACCATTAATAATATTTTTATATTGTTAATTATTATAAAAACAATGAAGCCAATAGATAAATTTAACAGGCCAATAAACAAAAAAACTTTTGAAATAATTGCTGGGATTGGTGACCGATTATTTAGAATAGGGTATGGTGAATCTTCGAAAAAACCAAATTTATTTTATTTCAATGATCTGGAAATGACGTTTTTTGCAGATTTCAGAGGAACCGATGAGGTTCCTATATGGGAAGATCCAAGGCCGCTTCTATACTGGAAAAAGAATAAAGAAATAGATAGCAAGGAAATTATTACAAGAATTGTTGATCATTACGGCCTGCTTGGGTCTGTTCATGTTGAAACAAGAACTTCGTTTTATGAAAATGTAGAACCTGACAGCTATACAAACGAAAATAAATATAATTTTGAAGATTGTATTCATGATAAGTATAAAATTCCATATTTTTTAATGGATCTTGATTACCAGTCACTTCAGCGTTACAGGCTCACCGGAAAAGTAGAATATTATAATGAATTGGAATATGATTCACAGGATGGCATATGCAAATTCTGTAGAGAAGAATTCGACTCCGATGGATTTTTCTGCTCTGAAGAATGTAGGGTTAAATATATAAAAAGGCTTATAGCTATAATTATTTACAATGCACCGCGCTGTGATATCTGCCATTCTTTAATTTTAAACCACGGAGGAATTACGACCGATGATTATACTTTTTTAAATAAATCCACATTTGAGGAGTTTAATCAGTATATTAACTTAAAAGCAAAGGAAGGCTTTCATAAATACCATAAATCATATTTTCCGGTAACTGTTTTAAACGTATGCGATGATTGCTATACTGATATTAAGCATAATAAATATCCAGAACTTAAACCTCCAAAAGGCGATAGAAAAAAATTCCTTCAGAATACTCGTGATAATGTTAAATTATAATTAGAATAAACTGAAATTAACATCGGCTCGAATTTTTAGCTTCGGAACTCAAGTGAAAATAACTAATATACGTACATTATTTAGTTTAAAAGCTCTTTTGGTAGAATTATACAACTAAATGACTCCGTCCGCGTTTTTACTATTAATGCCCATTACTAACCTCTCACTTACTTTTCATAGCATTTCTCTTTATACGGAAAATATGTTTTCCCATTGGAAGTTTTACTATTTATCTAGCGTACTCTCATGGATCAAGTTTCTGGGTTTTCTGCTATGAGATCGTAAATTGTGAAATCATATTAATGTTTCAAAATTTCAAAGCTGTATGGGCAATCTCCTCTGCTTGCCACCTATATAGGCCATGGCCATCAAAAATTTCTCATCGTGGTGGCTGGAAAATATATGGGCAAGCTCATGAATCAGAATTTCCCTTATATCAACCCTTGATAATTTAATGGTATCTTCCCTTACCAGAATGGTTGAACCCTTTAGCATTGATATTATGGATTTATCCCGGAAATTTCTGACAATCTCAAAGTTTATTTCACCCACTAGGAAGAATTTGCCGCTGCTGGACAGTTTAGAAAATTCTGACTTTATGATACGCCTCAACCTCATTCTCAAATATTCTTTGAGTGCATGTTCATCAAAGGAAACGGGAATGTAAAGTATGTTTCCAGATTGTTTAGGCCTTTTCCTTTCGCTTTTTATGACCGTAAGTTTTTTGCCCATTATAGTTATTTCAGAATCCAAATGTATCCCTCAGGTTTTTGTATATAACGCCTACAGATGTCTTTTCCTTCTCTAAATCACCGGCACCGAACACTTTTATGTATGCATACCTTATCGATTTTTGGATTTTAGCCCTATCTACCTTCCGTACAATTTTTTCACCGTTCAGGAGTGACTTTATTCCGGGCCGAACAGCCAGGTTGTCACAGAATGGGTTCAGTATATCAGCATTAACATCGCCTAGGGAAATCTTTATCGCTTCCCTGAAGGCTGCTTTTGTTTCGCCTTCAGTTGATTCTGATTCAGCAATTGAATCCATTGTGTCCTTTATTGACTTTATCTGCTGCAGTATGTCATCATTAACAGCTTTGGCATTTAACAGTTTCTGGTATGCGTTTACTATCCTCTCCAGAAGGCCTGGATATCCGTATCTTCTACTGGAAATTTCTGTGTGCCATGTATTCAATGCTCTCAATGCAGATCCATAATCCCTTGTTTTTCCAAGCTGGTTCAGGTAATCCCTGTCTATGGTGAAATTGCCACGGTTTTCCACATCAAGGAAGAAATTTTCGCTAATTATCTTCTTTACCCTTTCATATGCCTCCTGCACCTTCTCGCCATCAACAGCACCAAGCTTCAGGTTATTGACGTATATGCCATATGCCCTTGCAAGTTGCCTGTATTTATCTATATGTAATGTGAGGTATGTTTTTGCCCTGGGTAGGTTGATCATCGCCGTTAATTTTCTAAAATTCTTCTCAAATCTATCTGATATTTCTGGATTAGAAAGAATCTTTATCAGTTTGTTAAGATTATCATGGCTATTGTCCGAGAAATCAAAATTCCCGAAGATGGCATAGGTTTCATCCAGCAACTTAATGAAATCTTTTTCAATTTCCTCCCTTGATATGACTATGCCCTGAATGCCGGGTTTAGATGCTCCACCCTCATATTTATTTAATGTCTTGTTCAGTGTCCCCAGGAGGTACACATAATCTATAACATAGCCATAATCCTTATCCCTAAATGGTCTGTCAGTACGCCCTATTGCCTGGAGCAGGCGTTCTTCAAAGAGTGGCTTGGCAAGATACATAACCCATAGCTTCGGAGAATCAAAACCGGTAAGCAGCATATCGGTAACTATGAGTATTTTCGGATTCCCAGAGATATTGAAACTTTCGGTGAATTCCTTGCATGCCTGCTTAGCATCTTTGCCGGTTCTCTTTTGCAGTTCTTCCCTGTATTCACTTATTAGACTGGATGATTCATTATGCCCGAATGTCATTACAATCTCTGATGTTTCCGGTGCAAGCAATTTATCCAGCTTTCTCTTGTACATTACACATGCTTCCCGGTCCACGGCAACAAGCATAGCTTTCAATCCGGAATTGGTGTTTTCCACTTCATTTTTAAAATGGTTTGCAACATCCCTTGCTATTGTATCAACATTGGCATCTGTTTTATATAATTCCTTGATAACCTTTATCTTTCTGTTCAGAAGATCCTTTTCGGATTCTGTAAGGCCTTCCGTTTCCTCATCATGTTCGAGGGCTTCATTAATGATGCGATCCTTAACCGCAGGAATAGCCGCATTGTACTCATAGGCGATTGGAACAGTAAAACCGTCATCCTGAGCATCCTTCATGGTATACCTGTCAAGGTAAATCTCACCGGGTGGGCAGAATTCCTCAAAGGTGTTTCTTACATTTCCACCGGATTTCTTCTTTATTGGAGTCCCCGTGAAACCGAAGACAAATGCATCGGGAAATGCACTTCTAAAAGTTCCTGCCATTAATCCATACTGTGTCCTGTGGCTCTCATCAACCAGGCATATCACATTGTTATTCATATGAGACTCCTTAACTACAGATCTGAAATTTTCAGGGCTGAATTTCTGAATAGTTACAATGAATATTCCCGGCATAGCATTGCCATTGTTGTAGGCAATAAGGTCTCCAAGCTCTGTTGTATTTTTAATGTCCTTTGTAAGCTCCAGGCCCTGTATATCAGAGAAGCTTGATAGTGCCTGGTTGTCCAGGTCTTTTCTGTCCACTACTATTAGTATAGTTGCATCGGGCAAAGATTTTCTTAACTGGTATGCTGTATATGCCATTATTAGAGTCTTGCCGGAACCCTGCCAGTGCCATATCAAACCGGTTTTCTCTGGGTTCTTTAAAGTTTTGTCCATATTGTTATAGATTCTATTAAGTATCTTCTCAGTGGCCCTGAACTGCATATACCTGGCT
>JAKAAE010000081.1 GCA_021797225.1 Thermoplasmata archaeon
ATATAAATCCAATTCCTTCCTGAGTTTGAGTATAACGCCCTGTTCCATTATTCCAGGCTTAACCCGGAAATCCCCTACAGCACCAAAGAATATGGATTTGTAACCTTTTAAATCATTAATTTCCTTATCCGTTACTGTTATCCCATTGTTTATATATCGTTGAGATGAGATATCATAGTAAACAAAGTTAAGTGATTGATCTACTGAATACAGCATTTCACATACTTGGGGAATTATTTCCTTTCCAATCCCATCTCCAGGGATAACCGCTATATCTACCATTTTCCGGACCTCACATAATTTATAAGTCCGTTGCTTTCAATGATATTTTTTAAAAATTCAGGGTATTCCCTGAATTTTATCTCCTTTCCCCCGTATATTATTTTGCTGTTGCTGAAATCTACTGTAATTTTTTCAAGGCTATTGGCGGTAACCTTTGCCTCTATAACAGGAATTCCTGTATTTATAGCATTTCTGAAGAATATTCTTGCAAAGCTCTCAGCAATAATACAGGAAATGCCTAAGCCCTTTATGGTAATCACAGCATGTTCCCTGCTAGATCCGGAACCAAAATTTTTACCTGCCACTATTATGTCCCCCTTCTTTATGGATCCGGCTAGATCAGGATATTCGTTTTCCATGAAGTGTGGAGCCAGTTTATCTGGGTCTGAGGTATTCAGATACTTTGCCGGTATAATCTGATCTGTGTCAACATTATCCCCTAATACAATTGCCCTTCCACTTATTATTGTTACCATTTATATCTCCTCCGGCGTTCCTATTCTTCCCAGTATTGCAGATGCTGCAACTATTGACGGGTTGGCCAGGTAAACTCTGGATGTTTTATCGCCCATTCTTCCGATAAAGTTCCTGTTTGTGGATGATATGCAAACTTCATCTGGACCTAACACGCCCATATAACCTCCGAGACATGCTCCACATGTTGTTCCTGAGAAATAACCGCCTGCCTCCACAATAGTATCTATAAGGCCTTCCCTCAGGGCCTGATTATAAACTTCCTGACTTGCAGGGACAACCATTAATCTAACTCTTCTATCCACCTTTCTGCCCTTTAATATTGAGGCTGCTTTTCTGATATCTTCTATTCTGCCGTTGGTACATGAACCGATATAAGCCTGATCAATCCTTTCATGTACTTCTGAAACATGTTTTACATTATCCGGTGAATTGGGAATTGCTATGGATGGCTTTATTTCATCCATATTTATTTCTAATGTTTGTTCGAAGTCAGCACCATCATCGGATTTTACAATTTTATATTCACCGGTATTACGCTGCTTAAGGTATTCTACAGTTTTTTCATCGGTATCAAAAAATGAACATTTGGCACCTGCCTCTGTGGTCATATTGGCCATTGTCATTCTCTCATTTATATCTATATATTTTATATCTCCAGAAAATTCCATGCATTTATATGCTGCACCACCATTTTTTATTCTGGATAAAATATAGAGAATCATATCCTTTCCCTCAACTCCTTTAGGAGGCCTGCCCTTAAGATTTATTTTAATAGTTTCCGGGATTTTGAACCACATTTTCCCTGTGGCGAATATTACACCTGCCTCCGTGCTTCCGATGCCGGTTGATATGGCTGAAAGAGCCCCGTATGTATTTGTGTGTGAATCTGCCCCGGCAATAAGCCTGCCAGGTGCGGCAAAACCCTTTTCCATCATAACCTGATGGCATACTCCGCCATTCCCAATATCGTAAAACCATGTTCCATTGTTCAGTGCAAAATCCTTTGATTTTTTATACTGTATTGCTGAATTTATATCCTTTGGAGGTATAAAATGGTCCGGGATGATTATAATTTTATCGCTTTTCGCTTTCATGCCCAGATCGTTAAATGCATCAATGGCTATAGGTGCTGTTATGTCATTGGCCATAACGTAGTCTATATTTGCCACAACATAGTCTCCTGCCCTTGAATCGGTTCCACTTTTTTCTGAAAATATTTTTTCTGCTGCTGTTTTACTCATTCTTTACCACCTGTAATAAATATTCATCATCAACTGTTTTATTCTCATTTTTTATTATTTTTAATATATCATTAATTTCTTCGTCTGTCTTATATATACCTTTATTTTCAAGTATGTATTTGATTGCTGCCCTTCCTGAGTGCTTCCCTATCACTATTCTCCTTTTTGTGCCAAAAATTTCTGGATTTATTGCCTCATAGGTTTTAGGATTATTTATTATTCCCTGGACATGTATTCCGGCTTCGTGTGAAAACGCATTTTCTCCAGTTATTGCCTTGTTTTTTTGGGGGATTATTCCGCTTGTAGCTGAAACATACCGCGAGATGCCGTACAGTTTTTCCATTTTTATATCAGTGTATGAATCTGAGAAACCATAAATTGATGATACTACCTCCTCCAGTGATGCATTCCCGGCCCTCTCGCCTATTCCGTTGACGGTTACCTGAACTTCGTCTGCACCGGCCATAATACCTGCTAATGTATTCGCTGTTGCCATCCCGAAATCGTTATGGCAGTGTACACTTATTTTTTTGTTTGTAAATTCTTTTATCCCTTTTGTAAAATAATACATAGACATTGGATTCATTATGCCTATGGTATCAGGAAAATTTACAGTATCAACATCTATTGCCCTGATTATTCTTTTCATAAAATCCATATTGCTTCTTGTGGCATCTTCCGGTGAAAATATTACCCTGAGCCCGTGTGATCTGGCATATTCAACGGAATCAGTTATCCTGTCAAAAACCTGATCGCCGGACATTTTCAGCTTATACTTCATATGCATGTCTGATGTTGCTATGAACAGGTGTATTATGCTGGAATTTGATTCTATGACTTTATCTATATCATTTCTGTTGCATCTTGCAAGTGAGCAGGTATTGTTTAAATCGTAATTGATACGCTTCACAGCCGTTAGTTCATCCGGGGAGACAGCAGGGAATCCAGCCTCAATTATGTTTACTCCGGCATCGTTTAATCTCATTGCAATTTCATACTTTTCTTTCATCGAGAACGAAACCCCGGGTGTCTGTTCTCCATCTCTGAGTGTTGTGTCAAATATGCTTATTTTCTTCCTTATCGGCTCATATCCCTTCCTGCTATATTCTCCCATATTGAAAAAATCGCCATAGCCTCTACTATCATAAAAATACATCTTATTACCTCCAAAAATCCTTTAATGAAGATAACGTTTAGTCAAGCAACAAAAAGTATAACTGCCTGATGAACGTTACGGAATTCATTAAAAAGTCAATATACATGATATTATATAAACTTTGTTATTAAATTTTCAAATATCATTATCAGAAATTATATTTATGGACTGTAAAGATAGATTTCAATTATTTTCTTTTTAAATATATTTTCAGGATCACAAGTAGGAATATTTATATATAGTAAAATGATAGATAAATTCGGTGCAAAACTCTCAAAAAGCAAAGGTACAAATCATCGACCTAAATTATAACTCTCCTGAACTTGAGCCATTCTATGAACTTTACAGGAGTATTTTCCAGGTTTCTGAAAAGGATTATCTGGAAAATATTAAGAAACATTTACTTTATAAAACCACCGGATTTTATAGTCAGAACAATTATCATGTCATAATAGCAAAGAAAACGGGGATAGTCGGCTTCCTTGTTGGATATTACTACAATAGTTCTTCATTCGGATTTATAGAATCCATAGGAGTTGATAAGGGAGTCAGGGGAAAAGGTATTTCAGGGTTGCTTTTAAAAGAATTCGAGATGTTAGCAAACAGGGACTCACGGAATTCCGTTAATGGGTTAAATGGTATTATGGTAGAGGTTGAAGATCCACAGAAAACGGGCAGCGATAATAATTGCTTAACTTTCTGGGATCATTATTCCTATAAACTTGTATGCATTAATTACATTAAACCCTCTTTCATGGATGGAAAATTACCAGAACAAAACCTCTTGTTATTAATTAAAAATCTAGATGGAGGATCGTATATAGAGGCAGAAATTCTTATATCGTTCTTGATTGATCACTTTAAATATGTTTTAAACAATGATAATCCTGAAAAAATAGAAGAATTTATCAAAATTAGGAGTGAGGTATCTTCGCATCCATATGTGACTTTAAGAAATGTTGGGCCTGCCCTGTTTAAGGGGGTGAGCATTCACTACCTGATAACATTGGATATTGGTACATATGTCACAAATCTCAGTGAATTTAAAGATGGACTTCTCGGGGCCCTGGGTTCAGACCGGCCGGAATGGAATATCATAAAATATGGATCTTTAATTGAAAAAAATCAAACAATAAATAACAGAGCAAATCCGCTTATATTTGCCAGGTATCTCCAGAATGATTTGAATTTTTCCACTTCTTACTTAACCAGAAGGTCTATAGTCAGATTTACCCGTCGATCTTGGGAAAACAGAGATGCCTCAGTTGAATTTGAAGCGGTACCAGGTAGGAAATATTCCGCTTATATGTCCACTTTAAGTTCCTATAATTCGATGGGTGTCCTAGGGCTTGAAATAATCCTAAGGTTCAATGGTTCAATATTTCCAGAGCTAATGATGGAAATGGTTGAGAGAAGTGAACTGAAGATTGATGCCCGGTCCATTGAATATATAGCAGAAAAAAAACTTAGAGATATATTCAATTTATTGAATGATGAAAAAGTTGTATTAAAAGATTACAATACATCGATTCAAATTTACCCCCTGATTATTTCCACTTCTTACAGTGGAAATCTGGACACAAAAACCTTATACGGTATCCTCAATGGAGACCCGAGTTATGATTCTGTATCAAAACAGGAAATAGAAAGAAAGGTTGGATCTTCTATAGAAAGAGAAGACATCAGTATTGTCGATTCTATATTGGCGTATTACGAACTGGATTCAACATTTGTAGCATCGAGGAGCGAGGAGATAATCTTTAACACTATTGAAGAGATCACAGGATATACGGTTTCAGAGCTGGGCACAAAATGGCATGATGCCGGAACAATATATGAAATAAATGAAATTGTGTTTTATAGTATGGAGGCTGAGTACGTAACAGAGATAGAACTGCTAAGAAACCAATTTACTATTCTAATGGAAATTGTTGAAAGGTATACAGACAAGGGCTTATCAAACAATCTCCGTAAGGAACAAAAAAGACTGATAGCCGACGAAGATAGAATTGAGAGGAAAATGGTGGAAATTAACCTTATAGATGTCGAGCGCTATACCCCGCTGAAAAGTGTACTTCAAAATAATCAGCATCAAATGGGAATCTCAGAACTAAAAGACAGGGCTACTCAGTTGCGGAGCCAGCTGTACAGGGAAACAAGTACTTTCTTTGACCTGGATCAGGCACATAAATCAAATATCCTGAACTTTCTAGTCGCTATTCTTATCATTAGCAGTTCCCTGATAGCTTTTATGGATTCTTTGCACCATCCATATTTGTCGAACAACATTGAAATTGTAACAATTATTTCAGCATTAGTTTTGATAGTGTTATATCTCAAGCCAATTAAAACTGACCAGGGTGGTAAAACTGGTGGAAAATAAGGGTACGATGGGATATATCCTCTCATTTGCGTCTTCATTAACGTATTCAATATGGCTCGTTGGTTCAGGTTTTATAATTCTTACATCGCATGAAGGCTTTCCTATCTTCTATTTGCTGGTTATAATGTGTGTTGGCATGCTATTTTCCCTTATATTTGGTCTCCCCAGCTATGCAGGTAAGCGTACATTTATTTTATTTTTTTCGGGCATTCTATTTGGATTGGCAAATTTTGTATTATATTCCCTTATTAAATCCAATGATATAACTGTAGCAAGCTCATTCGCTGAATTCAATGTTCTTTTTTTCCCTGTTCTACTGTATGCATTTAATAAAAAGAAAACCAAAGTTTCCAAATATATTATTGGTCTAATTCTAGTCACTTTTGGACTGATCGTTGAAAACCTGGTTTCGAGGAGATCATACATTCTAACTCCACTGGATATCTTTCTTGGGGTTTTTATGGGTTTCTTATATGCAGTAGCTACATATGGCATTTATCTGAGCATAGGTCATGAGAGCTCCTCTAACTCAGGTATATTTTATGTTTTCCTTGGGGAAACCACAGTTCTTTTCTTACTCTGGTATTTATTAAAGTTTAAAATATATCCGGCCTTAAATCCCATTTCCGTAACAGTGTCTTTTATCATTGCTGCTGCACTTGTTATAGCCCTAAATCTGGAGATTAGAGGTTACCGTACCCTGAGAAATATCGGTCTGCGCCAAATAACTATAGGTAATATACTCTCCAACCTGGAACTATTGCCAGTTATAGTCTTTGCATTTATTCTTTATCCATCACTTCGTGCAGAATATACAATTGGACTACTTCTGGTAACTGCAGGCATACTGGTAGTCTCTGTAGATATGGATAATTTCCACAGGATCTATAAATAATGCTCTGGATTTATATTTACAATTTATGGCGTTATGCTTAATAAATATATAATTTGTTTGCATATCTAAGTATTTGTGGCACCAAACCCCAACTGTCACCAATATTTGCATAGAAATAATAATTAGTAATGCCCATTATTAATTAAATACAGATAAAGAAATATAAATGGATCTCGTTTAAATTGATAAACAAATATGTGTTAAAGATCTTTACGAATTAGATATGGCGTGTCCAAACTTTTGTAATTTGTTCGACAATTGTCATATTTATTAATTTTAAAAACATTAGTGGGATATGGCAGCGAACCAAATCCCATTAATTATGCAAAGGTTGGATAAAATAGTTGCGGAGGATAGAATCAGAAAGTATTCTACTACTCTTATTGTGAAGATTATTGTAATTTTGAAAATATATGGAGTATCCTACAGGTCATCGAAATACTTCTTCAACAACCACAGAGAATTCATGGAACTGTTGAATATAACTGATGTACCAAACTTCAGGACATTATCCTACAGATCATTAAGGATAGACTGGCACCTTATAAATTCATCAATAATAGATATGATAAACCCTTATAATGACAGTGCTGCAGTAGACTCATCAGTTGTAAAGACATGCAAGGATACAACAGCACAGAGGAGAAGGAAGAATAAGAAATACAAGGATCCTGAAAGTTCATGGGGCTACGGCACCATGGGCTATGAGTATGGAAGAAAGGTGCATGCAGTTATAGATACTGATTCATTATCGGTAATGGAATGGAAGATGACCACAGCATCTGTATACGACAAGAATATAGCATTTCCAATGATAGATTCTGT
>JAKAAE010000082.1 GCA_021797225.1 Thermoplasmata archaeon
CTTTTCCCAATCTGTCACTGAGGCAATTCTTCCTGCAACGTAGGCAGCCTCAGAATGTCCCAGCGCCCCAACCTTCATTGGAAAATTGGCAGCGTCACCAACAACGTAAATATTGTCATAATCCCCGTACTGTAGTGTAAATTTATCCACATTAATGTAACCATTTTCGGTGCCCATACCGGAGTCTAGTATAACTTTCTGTCCCTTATGTGGAGGTATCAGGATCAGTGTGTCATAATCAATAGAGTCGCCACTTTCCGATACTATTGTATGCTTTTCACCATCAACATTCTGTGTTTTGAATTTCGGAACAAAATTTATTCCGAGGTCTGAAAATCCCTTTCTTTCAAGGTCTGAGACATTTTTAAAAGGAAGAACATCATCCATGGGAACTATGAGTGTAATTTCACTTTTGTCTCTTATACCCTTCCTTCTCAAGAGAGCATCAAGCCCGAATACAAATTCTTCAGGTGCAACGGGACACTGGAAGGGAAGGCTTGCAGGACCAACCACAATTTTTCCGCCTTTTATGGTTTTGAGTTTTTCTCTCAATCTTATAGCATTTTCCATATCGTAGAAATGATAAATATCACTGTTATATCCGGATACATTTTCTGGTACAAGTCTATCCCCTGTTGCAATAACAAGATAATCATATTCCACTATTGCGCCATTCTCCAGAACAACCTGTCTGTTATCAGGATTAATCTTTTTGGCCATGGATTTAATTCTTTTAATTCCGTAATTTATAAGTGAATCTGTAGGCTTTACCGTGTCCCTGTAATCAATACCGAAAAATGGTATGAGAACACCCTCTGGTTTAAAATATGTTTTTTCAGAATTGCCCACAAGTGTTATTTCAACATCATTTCCCGTGTGCATTCTCAACTTATTGGCAGTTATTATTCCTGCATTGGCATCGCCCAGTATAAGAACGTTGATTTTATTCATACATCATAAGTCCTAATGATTATTTAAATTATTTCCAGATAAAAAGATTTATAAGTTAGTTTTATTAATATAATTTTCATTGGAGGCTGGTATTTATATTAGAAAATTTGTAATATTATATACAAGATTAAAATATCCTTTTCATGGGAAAGGCGTATATAGTTGGCTGTGGACCCGGAAACAGGGACATGCTCACTGTAGCTGGTGCAAAGATAATAGCCAAGGCAGATACTTTAATTTATGATCACCTTATCAATCCTGAGATTCTTGATATGGCAAAACCAGGATCCAATAAAATTTACGTGGGTAAAAAACCGTATACTAAGAGAATATCACAGGAGGAAATTAATAGAATATTAGTCAGCGAATCCATGAAAAGAAATACTGTGGTAAGGCTTAAGGGGGGAGACCCGTTTTTATTCGGCCGTGGGGGAGAGGAGATCGAGGAACTGATAAGGAACAATATAGAATACGAGATTATCCCCGGTGTTTCAGCCCTGATTTCCGTACCTGAATTTGCAGGAATACCACTAACACATAGAAATGTGAACCATGGAGTGATAGTTACCACAGGAAACAGCATTGAGAATCTGAGCATTCCACAGTGCCAAAAGTCTACGTGCAGCATGTACACCCTGGTGATTTTCATGGGGGCTTATAATTTGAAAGGCTTAATAGAAAAACTGCTGTTATCGGGCTATAGCAATGATACACCTGTAGCAGTCATTGAAAATGGAACTTACAACCATCAGAAAACATTCACAGGCACACTGGCGAATATAGATTATACATACAACGGTTCTCCTTCAATTATTGTTGTTGGAAATGTTGTTAATTATCATAGTAATTTTCAGTTTATTGAAAATCGAAAATATTCAGGTAAAATTGTAACGGTATTTTATGATTTTTACCAGCCATCTACGGAATACCTTGAAAATAAAGGATTTACTGTATATAAAATAAGGGAGTCACAAATATTCCCCGAAAAAATAGATGCAGAGTATTTATCGGGGAAAAATATAGCATTTGAGGGCAGATATGTGGAAATAGTTTTAGAATTATTCAAATCCTCCATGTTAGATTTGCGAAAGATAGGAGAAATTGCAACTGACAGAATGGGAAAAGAATTACTGAAATCGTATGGGATTTTCGACGTCAAAGATATTTCAAAAATAGATAGTTCGTATACGAAACTATCATATAACAGGGGTGATGATGTACCTATAGCAAGGCTTAGAAAGGTTAACTTCAATGATTATATTCAGGATTACATTGAAAAATCTGATCTGATAGTTCTAGCAGGCACATCGAATTCCATTCCGGAAGATATAAAAATTTCCAGGAAAATTCCGGTAATAAGAGTGGAATATCCATATGACAACATGGACAGTAGGATTATGTGGTTCTTCGGAGGGCACTATGAAGAGAATTAACGTTGTGGGAATTTTCCCTGGAAGGATACCTGTACAGGAGGCTATTGAGTGCATAAACGGCAGCGATATAATCTTCTCCGGTGCGCGTAATATGCATCTTTTTAAACATTCTGGTAAGACTATGGTAAAAATTGGAGAATTCAAAAAATTCCAGGAGGACCTGATATCAGCGTATAATACCGGCAAAGTGATAACCGTAATATCCACTGGAGACCCTCTATTTTATGGCATTGGAAGGTATATTACTGACAACTATAAATCAGATGAGGTTAATATTATTCCAGAAGTCAGTTCGATTCAGGTTGCACTTTCCAAAATAGCACTTGATTCCAGGGGGATCTACACTGTTAGTCTCCATGGAAGGCCTTTAAAGGGATTGGCCCAAAAAATACGCAATAAAAATAAAGTCTGTATATTTACAGACAGCGTAAATACGCCCGGGGTCATAGCAAAATACATGGTCAGATTCGGGCTGATATCATACAGAGCGTATATATTCGAGGACCTGGGATATGAAAACGAGAAAATATCAAGTTCCTCCATAAATGAATTGGTGGATAGAGAATTTGAACCCCTGAATCTTATAATACTTACATCAGAAAACAATCATAAAATCTCAATACCGGATGATGACGTGTTTATCAGGCATAAGGGAAATATTACAAAACAGGAAATAAGGAATATCTCAATTTCCAATCTGGAACTAGAGGATGGGGAAACATTCTGGGATATAGGTTCAGGTTCAGGGTCTGTGGCAATAGCGGCATCATTCCAGAACTGGACTGGAGATATTTATGCAGTAGAGAAAAGCACGGAACTCTGCGAAAATATACAGACAAATATGGAGATGTGTGCAACCGATATAAATATTATAAATGGAATGGCTCCGGGTGCGCTTCATGATCTTCCTGATCCGGATTGCGTTTTTATAGGGGGTTCGTCAGGCAAAATTATGGACATAATGGATTATTCATACACTAGAATGAGAACAAATGGAAGGCTGGTTATGAATATAACAACCATTGAAAATTTGGAGAAGGCAATTGATTATATTGAATCCAGAAATTTGAAAGCGGAAATAAGGCAGATAAACATATCCAAACTTATGCCTCTGTCAAAATACAAAAGATTTATCCCCATGGATCAGATTTATATCATAAAGGTGGTCAAGAACGAGTAATTTTACCGTTGTCGGTCTCGGCCCCGGAGACCCTGAGCTTGTGACGGTGAAGGGATACAGGGCTCTGAATGATGCTGATATAGTATTTTATCCCAAAACATCATTGAATTCGGCAGAAAATATACTGTTAGCACTGGGAATTAACAGAAACAAAATGAGACCAATGGAATTTCCCATATGGGATGCAAAATTGACAGAGCTCTGTGCAGGATACGGAAAAATGATCATGGAAGCATCTCGTACGAATATTAAATCAGTATATGCCGTGGAGGGTGAGCCCATGTTATACAGCACTTTTCTTGACATAATGCCATTTCTGAATATGGAATACTCAGTAATTCCGGGAATCAGTTCCATGAACGGGATTTCCGCTGCAATGAGAATTATTCTGGCAACAAAGAATGAACCATTACAGATAATTCCGGCCATAAAGGATTACACGTACATGGAGGAAAGAATAATGTCCATGCCTAATACAGTTATATTCAAGGCTATAAAAGCGAAGGATATAATTAATGATATTATAAAGAAACATGGTATAAAGCACTATTTCATCATGAGTGATGTGTCTACCGATAGGGAAAGAATTTATAATAATATTGATGATATAAGGGATTACATGACTATAGTGGTGATAAAACGATACATATAATAGGAGCTGGCCCCGGTGACCCTGAACTTCTTACTGTAAAGGCAAAAAGAACTATAGATTCGGCAGATGTTATAATTTATGCCGATTCGCTGGTAAACCCTGAAGTTTTTTCGGATAGCAGGGCAAACACTATAATAAAAACATCAACCATGAACATCGATGAAATTAATGAAGCAGTTAAGAAGTATTATGACCAGGAAAAGGAAATTGTAAGGCTTCACAGCGGCGACCCATCCATATACGGTGCAATAAATGATGAAATGCAATTTTTCAGGGAAAATGGCATGAAATTTGAAATAATTCCCGGAATCAGTTCTGTGTTTGCTGCTGCCGCAAGCCTGGGTATGGAGTTGACAGCGCCGGGTACAACGCAGTCTGTTATACTCACACGGGTGCCGAGAAGAACAGAACATTTCGAAAAAGAGGATTTGGAATTGCTGGCCGCGCATAAAACATCACTGGCAATATTTCTCAGCGCTTCCAATGCCAAAAAAGTGAGTACCAAATTGATCGGTGCCGGATATTCTCCTGAAGACCGTGCAGTTATAGCGTACAGGGTGTCATGGCCAGATGAAAAAATGATAATGTCAACTGTTGGAAATCTGGAACATGCCATGTTTGAAAATAAGATAAACAGACAGGCGTTGATACTGGTGGGCGGCAACATTTCATATTATTCTGATAAAAAATCTTACCTTTATAATCCTGATTTTACACATCTTTTCAGAAAATCATCCGAAAAGAGTTGATATAATATAATCCTGATCCCTTCCAATCGTATGTATTCTCTGGGTAATAAATTCTTTCGAAAGTTCATCTGGGTTTTCACTTATTTCTGGCAGGGCCTGCACCAGGGATTTTATAGAATCTGATTCTATTATTCTATAAAATATTTTTTCAAAGTCCATGGTATTTAACAGTTCAGCATTGTCCATTTTAAGTGATACAAGCTTCTTTTTTTTCTTTTCAAGTTCCATAATTTCATTAAAAAGTTTTTCTAGGGCATCTATGAGTATTTTTAAATCAAGATGCTTCACTAATTCCGGGCTTTCTGTTATTTTAACTGTAATTTCAGGATTTTCGAACTGTATATCCATAACTGAAGCACCTTTCTCGAATACAAAATAAAAGGATTTCTGTTCTCTGGACCTGATAAATCTGCACTCAAATTTATTGCCCTTAATGTAACCGGATACCATATGGTATCCGTCAAGACTCTCATATGTCACATCATCTCCAATAACTGATACAGGAATTCTTATCCCGTTATAGAGTGATGCGAAAAATGGATTGGCCATAAACTGGCTTTCCATCTGATTTAAGAGGAAAACATATGAGAGACCGTAACTGGAATTTATAGATTCACGGATTTCAGAATTGTTTTCATCTATAGTAATTTTTATTTCTGAATTTAAAATTGTAAATGGGTTGAGAGAAAGGAATGCCTCCATTATTCGTGTACCGTTTTCCACATCCTTTTCCATCCCTAATTTCAGATCTGCAATCTCCGAGAGTGCCTGATGTGAATTCCTTGTAAAGAATTGATCTGTATATGTGTTAATGGATTCCATTATATGATCTTCATAGATCCTAAAATCTTCATAGTTTGTAACAAAGTGATCCATTTCTTCCTTGATTTTGCCTTTCATCAGTTCTATGGATTTTTTATCATTTTCAAGCATTTGTGTGATTTCCTCGATATGTGTGGATTTGGTATCTCTTTCTACTTCATATGAAAACGAGTCCACCAGATACGAAAAAATATTTTTCAGCTCGTTCAGGTCGTTCTCGTTCATTATTACCTATCATTTCATTATATTTAATAATTCATTGATTACTTCAAGTATAATTCTTAAAGTTCTTCTGGGAAAATTAATAAAAGGACAAAATATTACCCATGGAACTAAATGGAAAGGATAATTATTCTAGGTGGTGGTATCGCCGGAATCTCTGCGAAGTTGAGAAATAGGCAGGGCACACTGGTTGACGAAAATCCGTATCTGACCATGGCACCGAGAATTATTGATGTTATATCCGGGCAGAATCCAGATTATCCTCTCATACCAAGGCCACTTGATTATACGGGAAGTGTAAAAAGCATAGATTTTGAAAATAAAACACTACATCTTCATAACAGGGACATTATGTATGATAAGGTTATAATTGCCCTCGGGCATTCGCAGGACTATAGCTTTATCAAGGGATCAAAGTATATAAGTGGATTTTCAGGGTATCACGATGCACTGGAACTAAGAAATAAAATAGCAAATAAAAAACATATTATAATCATAGGAGGCGGATATCTTGGAGTTGAGCTTGCTGGTGCCATTGGTAGTAATAGGGTTACAATATTAGAAGCCGGAACACAGATCCTTGCAGGATTGCCCGGGAAGTTTTCAGAAACGGCCTCGAAGTTATTATCCAGTTCAGGAGTCAGTATAGAACTGGAAAGCCCCGTTATTGAGGTAAGAAAGGACATGGTAGTTACCGGTGGAAAAAATTATAAATCAGATCTTACAGTGTTCGCCGGTGGTTTTACCGGAAACCTTCCAGATACCATTCAGGATATAACTACAAAAAACTCCAGGATGGTTGTTAATTCATACCTCCAGTCCGTAGATTATCCTGATGTTTACGCCGCCGGTGACATAATGGCCATTGAAAACGGAGGCTTCATTCCCATGTCTGCCATAATTGCCAGATCCTCTGGTATAACAGCCATGGAAAATGCCATGGGTTTTAAAAGCAAATTTAAACCCAATAATTTTGCAAATATAATACGTGTGGGCAAAAATTATTTCGGAACCGTTGGAAATACATTTATACATGGAATAGGAGCCAGAATAATAAAAGAGGCAGCAGTGGCACTTACCGTTAATCATGTAAAAGAGCTATAATATATAAATATTTGTATTATTAATTTCGTTTTCCTGAATATATTTTTATATAATGCACAAAATATGCTTCTTATTGTACTTATGCGAGAATTTCTGTGAATTATTACATAAAATTTAATAGTCATA
>JAKAAE010000083.1 GCA_021797225.1 Thermoplasmata archaeon
GTTCCAGTTTTTAATACTTCCATATAATCCCTCTAAACAATTATTATTTCTTAATAACAAATAATATATTTAAATTTTCTACATTACCTAATTAACCTTATGTTTATATATTTTGTTATTTAATTCAAGCATAAAAATACCCCGATATGAAGAATTTAGATCAGGATTTCTCAGTTTTATCTGATTCAAGTATACCTGATATATGCTTCAGTATTTCTCTTTCCAGTATTGTACCCACGAATTTACCATTCTTGTCAACAACTGCGACTATTGGCGGATCAGATTCCCTGAATATGCTTATAAGATGGGTAGCTGGTGAATCGCACCTTACTTTAATCGCTGGAATGATTTTCCCCTCATACACAGAAAGTGTCCTCAGCTGATTGTGCCCCAGTGTGACCATATCACTTAACATCAATTCCCCCAGAACTCTCGATTTTGAATCTGTTACTATCACAGCGCGGGCATTCAGATCAGTGCACATTTTGAATGCCAGGCTGATAGGATTTTTGCTGTTTACAGATACGGACTGGAAAGAATTTGCAATATCGCATGCTTTCAGATTTTTGAACTCTGCATTGACCATCTCCCAGACATATTTTGATTTCTTTGTTTGAACCACGGGAGCCTTTATGTTAAACATGAGAGGTATTACCAGGGTCAGCAAAGTAATCGCTATCATAATCACAGAATAATCGTACCTGCCAACCAGTGTAAGTCCAAGAGCCACTACAAGCAGTGCTGCATCTACACCGCCATTAACTGAGGTGCCCAGAGCATTCTTAATTGGATCAACATGTATGAACCTTGAAGATATCAAACCTGCAATGGGCTTGAATGCAAGGGCTATAAGGAATACAGCAATACCAAGTTCGAGTAATGTAAGATTGATTCTGACGAAATAAAGCCCGAGCCCTATAAAGAAGAGAGGTTCAAAAAATCCATATGTCAGGGTAGAGACCTTTTCCGCGACCATCGGACGTTCCCCTATGAAATCACGGAGCATTATTCCTATAAACAGTGCAACTATAGCAGAGTTGAAACCGTACAGCTGGCCGATGAATCCAAGAAGAAGTACGAAGCCGACTATTACAGCTATTACTGTTTCATGGGCTCTTGAACTGAAATCAATTTTTGCCAGGAGTCTTGTGAGAACGTATCTTGAAAATAGTATTATGGCCACCAGTGAAATAATGAGCTCTGCTGATATTTTTAGGAGAATATAGAATGTTATGGCCTTTCCATGAAGATCGCTGAGAAATGAAAACAGTATAACTGCAGATATTTCAATGGTAACAACCTGCTGGAAAATCTTATTCCCTTCCCCGGTGTTATTTAGGCCGGTATCACTGAGAAGCCTTGTAAGCGGGCCTGCACTGCTCATACCGGTTACTATTCCAACAACAAGTGCTATTATGAAGTTGTGGAATATATAAAAAACTACAAATGATATTAATCCAAATGGTAATATGAATTCCAATACCCCCATTATGATGTTTGATGGCTTAAGCAATTTTTTTGTTTCTATGCCTTTAAATTCAAGTGCCCCTCCAGTGAATAGAAGGAAATTAATGCCCAGTGATATAAAAAGTGTGATATTAGGGAGTATTTTAATGAAGCCAAGTACGCCGGGCCCTATTATTATCCCTATGGCTATGGCTGCCACATAGGGAACCAGCCTTAATTTTTCAAATATTTCTTCCCCGAGTTTTGCAAGAAGCAAAAGGACTCCAAGAAATAGGAGCGCCAGCAGGGAGTCCGAAATTCCATACATTATGTTATAATACGTGGTATATATATAATATTTTTGTCAAAAATTCGTTATTTTTGAATGATTAATTAATATAATCTAGAATTTTGCAAATATTAATATCATATAATAAAAATCCCGGCTTCCGGATTCGAACCAGAGACCTATGGATAACTGCGTTTTCTGGCAGTAGTTCACTCTACAGTCCATCGCTCTACCAACTGAGCTAAGCCGGGTAACGGATAATTCTTACAACGGATATAAATTTTAACATTTTTGCCGTAATATCAATATAGACAGGATATTTGTATATATAAAACCAATTAGTAATTTTCAGGAAAAAATTACAGTTCAAATGGCCATAGACAAATAAACGGCTAATGAATATGGAATATCCGGAAACAGCCATTATTAAGATTCCTGATTCCTCAACAATGGATACCAGATATCCCGGTCCATAATCCTTTGAGTCTATAAAATCTGAGTGTATACTTTTATGGAAAATGAAATATCATTGCAACAGTAAATAAAGATTCATTGAGAGAGGCAATCAGGTTTTATACAATTAAGAGTTTTCCGCTGTATACCGGTACAAACATTGCAGGTTGCCTACAATCCTAGAATTTCCCAATAGTGTGATACTAAACTTTGTTATATCTATAACACCGGAAGAGGAATTTATAACAAAATATTATAATCAACTTTAATATTATTATTCATGCTATTTTCTGATGTCAGTAAAAAATTCATGGAAATGGAAACCACCACAAAAAGGCTGGAGTTAACATCCATTCTTGGTTCTCTTCTGAGTGATTCGAACGGCGATTTAAAGGAACTGGTTTATTTAATTCAGGGAAAACTCGCACCGGACTATGAGGGCATAGAATTTGGCATTTCTGCCAAATTAATAGTAAAATCACTGGCTGTTGCATCCGGGCAGAGTGAAGAGGAAGTTAATAAGATCTTTATTAAAAATGGAGATCTTGGAACGACAGCAGCAGAATTAAGAGAAAACGTCAAGCAGGCTCCACTAATAAGCGAGGAGCTCACACTTCATTACGTTTATACAAAATTACTGGAACTGGCAAACTCATCGGGGCACGGAAGTGTAAAGGGGAAGACAGATATATATTCTGACCTGTTTATGAACTCTAAACCTGATGATATTAAATATATTACCAGAATAATAATGGGAAAGCTAAGGCTCGGGGTTGCGGATTCTACAATTCTTGACTCTCTTGTCAATGCATTTTCAGAAAAAAAATATGCAGATATTATAGATACAGCATATAATTTCCATCCTGATATAGGACTTATAGCCACATTACTACAGAAAAATGATATAAAAACTATAGAGAATACAGGTCCAGAACCACTTATTCCCTTCAAAGTAATGCTTGCTGAACGTTTAAAATCAATCGATGACATAAGGGAAAAAATGAACCATATGGCGGCATATGAATATAAATATGATGGTCTGAGAACGGAATTGCATAAAAAGGGGGATAAAATCAAAATATTTTCCAGGGGCCTCGAGGAAACAACTGAGAATTTCCCAGACATAGTTTCAAATTTCAAAAAAAATTTCAATTTTGATTCTATAATTATAGACGGAGAATCTGTGCCGTATAACCCTGAAACAGGCGAGCTATTTCCGTTTCAGATGGTCTCCAAACGCCGTGGAAGAAAATATCAGCTAGATGAAAAATCCCTGGAGATACCTCTTGTTATGTTTATCTTTGATATACTGGAACTCAATGGAAGATCACTGGTGAATACACCTTATCAGGAAAGAAGAAGGATTCTGGAGGAAAATTTCAAGGACAATGAATATTTCAGGCTGGCAACTAGATTAGTATCTGATGACAGTGAAGAAATAAATAAATTTTTTGAAAAAAGCATAGAGGATGGCTGTGAGGGTGTTGTGGCAAAAAATACATCCAGCGAATCCGTTTACCGTGCCGGTGCTAGGGGATGGCTGTGGATCAAATTCAAAAGAGATTACCAGAAGGAACTTGCAGATTCCATGGATCTTGTTGTAATCGGGGGGTTCAACGGCCATGGAAGACGGGCAGGTGCATACGGAGCGCTCCTCATGGCATCCTATAACGAAGAAACACAGGAATTCGAGTCATTCACAAAACTGGGAACAGGATTCACGGATGATGTTCTTTTTTCCCTGCCAAAAATGTTCTCTGAATTGAAGGAAGACCATAAACCGGCCATGGTTAATTCAAAGATGATACCGGATGTATGGTTCTATCCAGAAATAGTAATGGAAATACAGGGTGCTGAAATCACTGTTAGCCCGATACACACCTGTGCTTACGGTAAAATTGAGAAAGATTCTGGCCTGGCTTTAAGATTTCCCCGGCTTGTTAAAATCCGTGATGATAAAAAAGCTGATGATGCCACAACCACAAATGAAATTATAGAACTTTATAAAATGCAGAAAAAAACTAAATAAAATAATGAAGAGTTCTTACTCTTCGTTGTCATCATTTCTGTTATAACTGCTTCTTCTGTTATTGTTTCCATATCCACGGTTTCCGTTTCCACGTTCGCCATTTCCACGGTTTCCACCATATCTGTTGTTATAATTGTTGTACTGGTATTCGTATTCCTTTTCGCTCATATCCAGTTCTTCGTTTGGCTCTATCTCCTCTTCTGACTCTGCCATTGAACCATATTTTCCTACGTTCAATCTCATATGCCCTCTGAGAAGTGAAATGTAACCGTTATCGATTTTAAGATTTTCTCCGTCTCTTATATCCTTTGTCTGATCATCCCAGAGTGTAAGGGTAATTTTGCCGGTATCATCAGCTACAACAACTTCGCTGACTGATTTGTCTTCTCCAAATCTGGTTTTTATCTCTTTTGGCTCTCCTAATACTACTACCTTTCCTACCACGTTAACACGTCTTGAGGAAGGTGTCAAATCCTTAATTTTGGTTATTTCGTCCATATTATTACTTCCTTTAATCCTTTCGGACTTATAATAATATTTAAGCTGTATTTAAACATGCGCATTTGCCATCCCCGTGCCTATAATTTAGGTTTTCCATCATGGAGATGTAATGCCGCAGTTGAATGGATCTTGTCAATATTTCAATCGCCCCCGGTACAATTAAAAATATTGACAGAGATATTCGGAGGGTTCAAACCTATCTAGAGCACCGTCCATTGAGATCGACCCAGAGGCATGCCCATTTATCAAATTCTGAGGTGGCAAAAGATGTGAAAATAAAGCTTAAAGAGCGTTTTCGGGAGGTGAAAGGTTTGAATAAAAAGGTTCAAAAAATACCAGAACCCATACATATACTCAGTGGGGCTGGCCGGGTTTGAACCGACGACCACCTGGTTATGAGCCAGGCGCTCTACCTAGCTGAGCTACAACCCCATGCGCCGTCAGTCGGGCTTGAACCGACGACCGCTCGGTTAACAGCCGAGTGCTCTACCAACTGAGCTATGGCGGCTTAGTACGGTTATTGCATTTTTGCTTTTAATATTTTGCCTCCATGCGGCATTATTCACAGCAACATGCGTATCTTATGCAATACAAATTAAGATAAATATTTTATGATTTTAACTACTGTATTATTGAGTAATTTCAATATTTTCACTGATAGGGTTTTTTCCGATGCTTGATATCTCTAACCTTATTCTGTATTTCTCCGGTATAATGGAATGATCATCAAGTTCCTTATATGCACGCCGTGAAAAGAAAATCCCATCGTTGGGGCCGCACCCGGCTGGATTCAGATAAAGACCTACTTTCAGACCCTCTAAATCCTTTAAATCCTCAGAATTCAAGTAGTCTACAACACCCTCAACCTTCAGTATCCTGCCCTCCATTTCAATTTCATTTTGCATCCCTAGTTTCCCTGAAAACTGTAAAGACCTGGCAGGGAGGTAATAATTCGAGGCATCAGGATTAACAGGTTTTACAAGTTTTTCTTTCTTCAACAACGAATCTATAATAGCAACCATGATATTTAATAGGGATATAGGTTATAAATATTTTATAATTTTAGCGCTGATTATTTGACAGGAGGTTATTCCGCCAGAAAGTGTCATTGAACCTGTCATCACACAGCCAGATATTTGATTCGTCGTAGGGTGACCTGGTAGAACGCCCTGCAGCCTGTTTTATCTTTATTAGTGCAAATTCAAAATAGAGCAGATTGTATGCATTCTTTTTCAGGGTCTTTTCAAGATATTTTATCTTGTCCTTTCTGTAGTCATCCAGAGGTATCAAAGGCAACCCTGCTATAATTACATCGCTGATCAGGCTCTTTCCCTTACTCACAAGCTGAATTCCCTCCAGCAATCTACCACCGTGAACCGAAAAAATGATAATTTTCCCTTCGTTTGCCCTTTTCTCGATGTAAGAATAGGAAATTTTCTTGCTTTCAAATATACTTTTAGACCGCATGCTGTCCGGCAGGAAATTTGCAAGCCCCGGGACTTTTGTATATGAATCCCCGAAAATAATTTTATATGATGGGACCGCCACAAGTACACTTTTCTCTGATTCTGAATATATATTTATTATAAACTGCATATATTTTTTAAGCATTAATGCCCATTCTTCAACATTGTCACGGTAACGGCCCAGTGTGGTATATCCTTCAATTATTTTGTAATTTTTTATGCCTCCAGCATTGGTGAATATGGCATCAACCTTCAGGTATAGAACATCCTCCATATTCCATACCTTGGATATGTGGTCCACTGAGGGCAGTGTACCTGACATGAATATAACAGGACTGGGTTTCAAAAATGAGAGGTACCCGGAAGTATCATAATACATGATCTTTAATTTAAGCTCTTTTTTCTCCAGGCTGTTAATCGTGGAATATATTGCACCATTTTCCATCCTCTGGTAATCATAGAGAAAATTATACACGGTCTCAAGGTAATTTCTGCCCCTTTTCTTCAGAGGGCGATTTTCATTTTTCTTCTCAAATTCATCACTGAACGTTTTTAAAGGCTCTAAATCTGATATCCGGGATTGGAATTCGGTCGAGAATTTGAATGATTTCAGATTATCCGTGACCCTGGTTGAGCTCATATTGGAAAGTAGGTTCTCCAGTATCAGGTTGGCCTGGACTCTCTCATATGAATTATAGTGCTCTATGGGAAAATCCTTTACAAGAAGGTCAATAGCCTTTTCAACTGTTTTTATCTGGAGGGTTCTTCCGAAGTTTTCGATCACCGAATCAAGATTATGTGCCTCATCGAAAATTATATAATAATCATCAAGATTGATCATTTCTTCCCCCTCGGTACCGTGGAATACATTGAAACGAATTGAAGGATTCAGGAGGTAATTATATGTCATTGCTATGATCTGTGCATCCGCCATACTTGCCCTGACAGAATAATACGGGCAGTATGCTTTCATATTCTCTTTTTTTATGGGAACCAGATTCCCCTTTGTATCCCTCCCCAGCG
>JAKAAE010000084.1 GCA_021797225.1 Thermoplasmata archaeon
GTTCTTCATGTCAAACTTATCCTTGATGTTTGTTCCTATGGCAGTTATAAGATTCTTTATTTCTTCATTTTCCAGTGCCTTGTTATCGTTGGATTTTTCTACGTTTAATATTTTTCCTCTCAGTGGAAGTATAGCCTGGTATTCCCTGTTTCTTGCCTGCTTAGCAGATCCTCCTGCAGAGTCTCCCTCCACAATGTAGACTTCTGTTTTATCAGAATCATTGGAAGAACAGTCAGCAAGTTTTCCTGGCAGAGTTCCACTCTCCAGTGCTGTTTTTCTCCTGACAAGTTCCTTTGCCTTCCTGGATGCTTCCCTTGCAGCAGCTGCTGCAAGTACTCTCCTGATTATTGAATCGGCTACAGGCGGATAGGACTCAAAGTAATCTTTAAGATATTTTTCAGTAATGGAAGACACTATGCTTTTTACCACTGAGTTTCCAAGTTTTTCCTTGGTCTGACCCTCGAACTGGGGATTGAACATTTTGACATGTATTACCGCTGTAAGTCCCTCCCTGGTATCATCTCCTGTAAGTGCCGTTACGCCCTTTATGAGATTCTTTGATTTTGCATAGTCAAGAACTGCCCTTGAGAGACCGGTATGAAACCCTGTCATATGTGTTCCTCCCTCAGGAGTTTTAATATTATTAACAAAACTTTCTTCTATGCCGCTAATTCCATCTGTGTACTGGAGAGCGAATTCGACCACATAGTCCTTATAAGCCTCGTGGCAGTATATTGGCTCCCTGTTTACTGGCTCTCTTCCCTGATTAAGGAACTGGACATATTCCACCAGTCCACCTTCGAAATGGAATTTTTCATGCTTATTTGTTCTCTGATCGGTAAGGGCTATTGTTATATTTGGATTCAGAAATGCCAGATCCATTATTCTCTGTGAGATTGTTTGATAGGAAAAGTCTATGCTATCAAATATGGAGGCGTCAGGGAAAAATTTGATTACTGTCCCATGTTCCGGATATTTTAATTCAATATTGCTGATTTCCGGGTGCTCAGCCTGTTCTGATTTATCTAGAACCTTCAAACCAGAAACGGGAACTCCCTGCTGAAATTTCTCATAATATAATTTTCCATCCTTCTTCACAAGTGCTATGAGATAATCAGACAGTGCATTGACAACATGAACTCCGACACCGTGCAATCCACCTGTGACCTTATAAACTTTCTTGTCAAACTTTGCGCCGCTGTGCAGTTCTGTCATGACTATTTCCAATCCAGGTCTCTTGTACTTCGGATGTATATCTACAGGAATTCCCCTTCCATCATCTTCAACGGAAAGTGAGCCGTCTTTGTATATGACTATATTAATATCTGATCCATATCCCGCCATAGCCTCATCAATACAGTTGTCCACAACCTCATATACCATATGGTGAAGTCCTTCCGGCCCGGTTGACCCGATGTACATGCCCGGAACTTTCCTCACCGCCTTCAGTCCCTCTAGAATCTGAATCTGTGATGCATCATAATTGTCCATTGCTTTATCCATAGTATCTAAGTATAATACAACATATAATTATAAGGTTTATGTCCATGTTCAATTCTTAATCCAATTATTCTATAGAATTGTTGATTTTTCTAGATAGTAAAATGTTTTATCATATAATCAATGTGGATGAATGAATCATATTATCTCCAATGGATGGGATATATCAACAGGAATTTTTACCGGGAAAAGCCCTGAAGCCTATATAAAGAAAATTATGGATGTGAATAACAGGAACACTATACCAAATTCCATGAGTGTTAATCTCAAATTCATCCATAACTTCCATGGTGTAAAATATTGGCCTTTGCTCCATGATCCAGTAAATAAGGTTGATTACCTGCCCCTTGGATTTGTATATGATAGTTACGGGCACCTAGGTTTTAACAGAATAGAGGTAAGAAACAAAAAAGCATATATCTTTATTGCTGACAAAAATTATTTTTCTGGTAAAGAAGGTAATGTAAAGGTTAGAATTTTTAATACCTGTTCGATAAAGCACATTCTTGCAGCATCGGTGCATATGGAGGATAAATTGAAGTTTATCAAAAATTATGATGATGAAAATAAGTATTATGATAATATTATTCCTGTTGATTCCTATTTTATTATAGATGCGGAAATATCAAGAGAAACAGAATCCTTCAGAGAAACTCTTTCATTTGGGAAAGAGATTATTAATCGTACAATTGTATATAACAGATTGAAAATTTTCAGATTCAAATTTAATAAAAAACTCTGCTGCAGTATTATTCAGGGAAGTGATGACCATTTATTTCTTTATAAAATCGCTATCGGACTTGGAACTGACACAGGAAAAGTCTAGATTATTTATTGATAACTAATTCCTTTTCGTTTCCTGTATCTTTATAATCAGAAAGTTTTAAATTTGCCGCCCTTACCATTTGATCGAATTTTTTCTCATCAAATGGAAATTTTTCCGCATGAAATATTACTTTAATTTCATCTCCATCATCAAGATCAAAGTAAAGCCCCTTTAAGTATGCTTTGAGATAATTTTCCGGGTCACCCCCGCATACTACATTTCTCTGATCATCAGTTTTCATAGTATCTATATTACAAGGTAGAACTTATGATTTTTTGTTTTATAACATACGGACTTATATTCATCTTATTATTTAATACGGTATCACTTAAAGATAAAATTTGAATGAAACACTGGATTATAATGTATATCTCCATTATGTTTGAAGCTAAATCACAGGAAACGATATTATTCGTGTGTAGTTTTCCTTCAGGTCACAGCACTTTATTAAAGTATAAAATTATTTCTTATAAATATAAAACATACTTTATTAATTTAATATTTATCACTGTATATTTATACATATATTTATATATTAAATATTATTACAATTTTATGGAATCAGAAAATCTTAATAAAAATTCTATACCATTGAGACGTTTTATAACGTTGACCATGTCAGGCATATTTGTATACGGATTTGCAATTTCAGTGGCCGGAGGCTATATAGACTATGCTGGTGGTGCTGCAATTTATGTTGGTATTCTAGGTTTGGTGGTGGTTCTCCTCATGTCGATTCCTATTATGGAATATACAAGATTGGCACCATTTGCGGGTGGTTACTATGGTCTTGCAGAGATGGGATTCGGTAAAGGAGTGGGGAAATTTACTGCAATTCTTAATTATGCATATTATTCATTTTTACAGGTAGGAAATGGACTGATAACCGCTGAAATAATGCTTGTAGCCATATATATTGTATATGGAATACTACTGCCATTTATACTTGTACCGATAATTGCTCTGATCACTGTTTTTGTGATGTATATTGGTGCAAAGTATCAGGTCAGAAACCTGGCTAGGATTATAGAAATAAGTGTATGGGCACAGGTAGCCGTCATGCTAGCAGCAGCCATTTATGTTATATTCACAACACACAACAATTCCATAGCTTATTTAAATCCATCATCATCTCCCACAGGATTTGCTGGTATTGGACTTGGTGCTGCAGTTTCGGGATTTCTAACATTTGAAGCATATGGAAACGGATTATTCTTTTCTGAGGAGGGAATAAAGCCTAAAAAAGTGATATGGCGTTCAATTATAGTAGGGGTTCTTCTTGCAACAGTTATCGGTTCTGTCAGTATATATTCCGAGCTTGCAGCATATCCAAATATAACTGCACTTTCCGCTTCACCATTGCCATTAATTACCTCATATCTTTCGTTTATCGGAAAGATCGGAGTCCTATTCCTCGCCTTTATATATGTACCATTTTATTTCAGTAGTAATATAATAGGTGCTTCAGGAGCTCAGGCAAGACTTCTTTATTCTTTAGCGAGGGATAATTTTATCAAGAGCAAGTGGCTATCCAAACTCTCAGCGGCCAAAACACCGGCCAATGCAGCACTTGTCAATTTCATAATAGCTGCTGTAATGACAGTGATAGTTCTAGCAGTAATGATACCTGTTTATGGATATAATGAAACTGCACTCTTCTATGTTGCCTTTGCACCATACACTGCAGCTACGATATTATGGTATTTCCACCATGGGATTCCGGATGTTTCACTGTATTTTTATTACAGGAGATCGGGAATCAAGGTATCTTTTATGAGGAAACTGTTTGCCAGTATACTTGCACCTGCATTCGGGCTGGGGATATTTGCATATGCCTTTTATGATGGTGTGATTAGCAACTTTGTTGAGCCATATTTCGCATTTGTTCTCATTGCTATCATAATAGTTGGATTTTCTGCAGGATATGTTATATACAAAGGTTATACAAATAGCCTAGGAAGCAGTCTTATAGAAAGAATGATGAATGAGACAGAAAAATAATTATCAAAAATTATCAATTTTCTTTCTTATACGCTCCATTTTAATATTCATCTAGATTTTTTATATGCCAGAAATCCGGTATGGAGACTTAAAATTTATTTATGGAGAAAATATCCTTTATTTCCCAGTAAATTAACGTAACCATAACGTTCCAGCTGGACTACCTTATTTTTCCCTGTGGCAAGTGGCTCGAGCATACCTTTATCAACACTGCCATCCGGATGGTAAATAGATATTTCTGTGGAATTTGCAGGCGCCCACTGAATGATTTTTACCCGCTCCTTTGGTTCATAGTCAGAATAAACTATTCTATCATTCACCTTTCTGGCCACACAGAGATCCTTCAATCTTATGGTTTCACCTTCCCCTATTTCCAGCATATCTTTTGCAGGGAAATATATGCTTGCATTAGGTTCTAATGTGTATTCCCTGAATCCTCTTTCTGGATTCTGTGGGTGCAGCATGGCATGGCTTTTTAACTTTACTGGATTCATTATATGCTGTATTACCGGTTCAGGAACAAATGAATATCTTTCAGTATTAATATCTATTATCTCACGATCCATGGAGTTGAAAATCTCCCATGAAAATGTTGCGTTGTTTTTATTCATTCCGGAGCTTATCCAGTAATTCCTGAATGTTTCTGGATTGTACCCCCTCTTCTGCAGTGCCATCAGGGTACCAAGGCGAATATCATCCCATCCGGAATATTTCCCTGATCTTATTCCCTCCTTTATGATTGTAGTTTTCAGAATTGTATCCGGAATTGTTATAAATCCGTAATGGAAATATTCTGGAATGTTCCATTTATTGTATTTGAATACATATTTCTGCTTTTCAGTGTTAACAAGATGGTCTATGCCCCTTATAACATGCGTGAGTCCGAGATAATGATCGTCAACAGAAACGGAGAAGTTCATGGTCGGATATGCAACATATCTGGTACCGGTACGTGGATGTTCATGTGTATTGATTCTGAAGGCTATCCAGTCCCTGACAGATGGATTCGGGTGATCTATTTCTGTTTTCATTACTAGCGCTGCCTGGCCATCTGAATAATAGCCGGAAATCATCCTGTCAAATCTCTCAAGGCTATATGAGGCGTCTGCATCCCTTTCTCTGACTGGAACCTTTTTAAGTTTGAGATCATGGAATTCCTGCTGGTTCTCCTCTATTGCATACATATAACCTTCTGAAATCATCCTTTTGGCTTCTGAGTAATAAAATTCCATCCTGGAAGACTGTATAACAGTCTCTCTGACATTTACACCGAGCCATTTCAGATCCTCTGGTATGAGGGTATATGCGTCAGGGTCTATATTTGCAGGATTTGTATCCTCGATTCTGAGTATAAGCTTTCCACCATAGCGTTTTACATATTCATCATTGAGAATTGCCATTCTGGAATGGCCTATGTGCAGTGGGCCTGATGGTGAAGGGGCCATTCTCATCACAACACTGCCCTTTACGTTGGGCAGGTCCGGAAGCCTGTGTTTTTCTTCTTTCTTTTCCTTTACCATTATGTCCGGATATTCAGTATTGACAATCTCTTCAATCTGATCATGTGTCATTGAATTTACTTCATTTACGTATTCCTGGATTGATTTCATTACATTTTTCATATCCTTTCGTATTTCAGGATTTATGGAGATTAGTTTTCCAACTACAGATGATGCATCTGCCTTTCCATCGTGTAAATATGCGTTTTTAATAACCTGCTTCCTTATTTCTTGTTGCATAAAAATTTTCCACCTCTGAAATAACTACACTATCAAGTTCCTTCAATCCCGGTGCTGCCACAGATGATATACAGATATCCTCACGTCTCTCACTGATATCTATCTTAGTTTGTATCCTGATAATCCTGTTTGGGAATGTTTCAGATATTTCCCTGTAAAGATTGTTCTGCTCTTCTTCTGTATATTTTGAAGTGTTTGAATAATCAAACAGGAATAGTATAGTTCCTTCTATTTTGGAAAGGGCAATTATAGCCTTTTTCTCTATATCGTTTCTTTTATCCATGGGCCTGTCCAGAATTCCTGGTGTATCTATAAACTGGACACGCCAGTTTTCTATATTTTTATATCCCAGTAGAATCTCCTTTGTAGTAAATGGATAACTGGCAATTTCAGGAGAAGTACCTGTTAGTCTCTGTATCAGCGAACTCTTTCCAGAGTTTGGAATTCCTGCAATTATGAATGTGGGAATATCTGTTATGATTCCAGGCAGCCTTCTGAGGTAATTCCTGCATTCTCCAAGGTATAATAGGTCGGGATTAATGTTCTTTATCAGGGAGGAAAATCTCCCGTAGTATGCCTTCATGATACTGTTCATATCATTGATGGTTTTCGCACCCTTCAATTTCTTGATATAAATTGTGCTGAAATCCTTTATCTTATCTGTAGTCCACTGTACATTGCCCAAGCTCAGCTTATACTTGTCCACATCGAACATCAAATCTATTAAATCAAAGTAAAATGGATGTAATGTTTCGATTGTTGGAAATTTTCTGATTATCTTATCGAGATGACCTGTTGAAATGCTTTCTATGGTAGATATCCTATCTGTAACTTCCTTTCTAATTTTTGTTTCCTTTTTGGGGTAGTATGGCTCCACAATGTTTGACGCTTTGTGAAATGATTTATCTATAATTTCCTGTGATCTCAGCACTGTGGGTATATAATCAAACATATAACCCCATTTCAAAGTGGTTAATATCCTTTTCATTCTATGAATTAATAAATTATTTTAACAATATGTTGATATACCATAAAATGGTTAATACTGCCGAGATTGTCAGATCTTACATTAATGAACATCCAGAAATAAAAGATTATATGGCCCGTGGATTGATTAATATTTCAG
>JAKAAE010000007.1 GCA_021797225.1 Thermoplasmata archaeon
TCTGTAACAGAGAAACTCCTTACCGGCTTTGATGCACCAATACTCTACTGTATGTACATGGATAAACCTATGCGTGATCATATTCTTCTACAGGCTATTGCCAGGATAAATAGGCCATATGAATCAAGGGATGGAAGAAAGAAACCAGCTGGTATGATAATTGATTTTGTAGGTGTTTTTAGCAAATTGAAAGATGCACTGGCATTTGATACACAGGATATATTTGATATAGAGGGCGTTGTACAGGATATTGAAATATTGAAGAATAATTTTTCCAGCAAAATGGGGGTTATGGAGTCCGAGTATCTGGCTGGGTTGAAAGGTATTGCCCCGGATAAGGTTATTGGTGACCTACTGGAGATGTTCAAGGATGGCAAATTAAGGGAAAAATACTATACAGAATGGAAAAATATAGAGGATATGTATGATATCATATCACCTGACGAATTTCTCAGTCCCTATCTTGAGGAATTTGGAGACTTAGCAAGAATTTATAGTATACTGAAACAGGAATATGAAAATATGTATAAACCGGATCAGGGTCTGTCAGGCAAGACAGCTGAACTTGTCCGGGAAAATACAAAAAGTGAATTTGTGAACCCAAAGACTATTTATACAATCAATGATAAAACAATAGAAAAAATAAGGTTAGACCATAAAACAGACAGGGAAAGAGTTCTCAGTATGATCAATAGTATAATTAGCAATGTGGAACAGAATGGGATGGAACAGCCACATCTGATTCCGATTGGCGAAAGAGCTGCTAAAATTGCCGAATCATATTCACAGGGTCAGATTTCATCCGAAGATGCTGCAAAGGAACTCGAATCCTTATTAATACAGATTAATGAGGCAAATAGAGAACAGAAAGAATTAAAGATGCCACGTGATGTGTTTTCTCTTTACTGGTTCCTGAAGAACAATAAAATTCTAGATCCTGAGAATATTGCGACAGAAATGTCCAACGTATTTGAAAAATATTCTATGTGGAGAACAAACACAAGGCAGGAAAGAGATATAAGGCTTGAACTGAATAGAGCACTTGCATCTCATTCAGACAATAAGGATATAGAGGTAATAAAAAAGAATGTCAAAATAGCAAAGGAAATTATGGACAGTCTGAAGGTGGGTGGAAATGGTAAGTAAGAAAGAATTAAGGATAGAAGTCCTTATGCTTGCTGAAGAAATTCATGTGAAACCACAACAGATTAGAATACGTGCGATGAAATCCAAAATAGGAAGCTGTTCTCCTGGAAAAATACTAACGTTCAACAGCTCAGTTCTCGATCTTGATTACAGTTCAAGAAAGGAAGTAATAGTTCATGAATTGCTCCACCTGAGGTACAGGAATCATGGAAAGGTATTTAAAATAATGTTACAGAGTTACATGGCTGGAAAGAAGTAATTTCATTATTGTCGATCATATGCAGAAATAGGATTCAGGAAAATAACGGTTGTGTATAATTTTGTGTAAATATGGAAATATAGTATAATCCTCCACTGATAATAAAAACCGGTATGCTGGATACAGTTTAAATTTTCATTCTGCACCTTGAATGCCGGGCAATTATACGCCATTAACCATATTTTTATGTAATGGCCTTAAAACACCAAATATTATTATAAGCATGCCTGCAAAAAAGAAAACTGATGAGATCTCAAAAAGCCGGGAATATGCAACTATTATATTATACCTGAAAATATAAAGCATTAAGCCATACACCAGCGGGGAAAATGCATCACCCACCTCTGTAGACATAAGAAAAATTGAGAGGTAATGGCCAGCACTACCCTCAGGAACTATAGAACCCATGTATGATGTTATTACCGTATAATAGCTCCCAAACGACATACCAATAATTGAGGCAAAAATAAGGAACTGGTAAAATGCATGTGTAAATGATAATATAAGTATACTTATGCCACTGATAACCGGAAATATTGCCAGTAGCAATTCCTTATCAAGCCTATCCGACATTATGCCAATGCCAACAGATGCTATGGCAGATAAGAGAAGAATAACTGTTCCGGATATTGCTATATATATTGCGGCATTGCTTATATTAAGGTCATATTCAAAGTAGTAGTAATAAAAGAATACCAGTCCGGCACTTCCAATCGTTATAAAGAAATTGGCCACCGACATATATCCGAATTTGGATGAATGTGTTCTGGAAAAAAACGGGGCAGTTTTTCCATGAGATATTCCGCCAGATGGTATAATATCCTCTTTTTTGACTGTATTAAAGGTTATGGCCGCAGTAAATACTATGGCTATTATAATTGCAATAATTCCATAAAGCAGGAGGTGCATCCCAAGTAGAAGGCCTGAAAGCCCAAATCCAAGTGCAGAACCTGCCAGTGTGAAGAAGCCATTAATGCCTGAAGACGTGCCCCTCTGCCCTTCCGGAATAACATCACTTATTAATGGCTGGTATGCCCCATAGGCTATATTTGATCCTACTTCAATCAGAAAATATACGGCAACTATGATAATTAGGGATGAATAGTTTATTATAAATATTACAAGTGATAAAACTGCAATTGATGATCCAAGAATTATCATTGGCCTTCTCCTGCCAATTCTGGTATGTAGTTTATCGGTAACCGTGCCGGAAAGGTAATTAGATGCAAGCCCTATAAGTATGCCTGAAAATGCTACTGCACCAAGCACAAGCGACTGGAGCCCCCTGGCAACAGAAATCTCTATGGCAAATGGAAGAAAAAGTGATTCAAAGGAGAGCCAGAGGTAATTATTTCCAAGGTATATTGAATTCATTCCGAAAATATATTTCAATGACTTTCTGGAAGATCTACCCATTACAGATAATATTATGCCTGCCTATAAATATTTATTTAAAGTGAATATGGTAAATTCAGGTTCTGTCATGGTTAATCTTTAAAAACAGGATGAAGCCTGCAAAAAAGAACAGCCCTGCACAGTAAAAAACCATGTCAAATCCAAGGGCGTATGAATCTGACAGATATAATATTAAACCATATATAAGCGGTGAAATAGATGAGGCCCCGCCTGCGGCAATATTATAATAACCCATAAACTTGCCTGATTCGCTGGCCGGGGACATATCACTTGCAAGTGCGTTTGAAACACTCATGAATATGCCATAGGATATTCCAATCAGGGAACCAAGTATAAGGAAATAATCAAATTTTTCAAATTCCGGGATTAATACCATTGCAATCCCACCAAGCAGTGTTACAAAAACCAAAATCTGGGTCCTGCCAATTTTATCAGAAAGTGTGCCCACTATAAATGAGGCCACAGCTGATGTAATCAGGACTACAATGCCTGCAACGGATACATAATATGCCGGGTTGGAATATTTCAGTATATACTTAAAGAAATAAAGTTCAAAAAATGAAAGGCCAATAACACCTGAAAGGACCAGAAAACTTCCAATAACAACATAAATATAATCATGCAAACCACTCTTAAGGTTAAACATATCCATAAACAATTTTATTATGCCGTTTTTTTTCTGGGGTATTATAATATCTGATTCCCTTATTGTTTCCGATGTCATTAAGCCTGTTGCCACAAGTGCTATTGATATAAATATAAGGACATATCTGCTATAGCTTGTACTTATAAGGAAACCTGTTATGCCGTATCCCATTGCGGCACCAGCCAGGCGAAAAATGCTGCCTATGCCAGTGCTCTTTCCACGTTCATCCCTTTGAAGGATATCAACGTACAATGGTTGGTAGGCACCAACAGCCACATTTGAGGACATCTGTATCATAATATAGCCGATAACTATGCCAGCAAGTGATATGCTTAATGCCCTGTTAAGAAATACGGAAACTGATGCTATTATTATTGCAACAACTATGTATGGTCCACGCCTTCCCCAGCCAAAATTGTACCTGTCGCTAACTGTTCCTATCAGCAGGCCAATAAAGACGCCTATGGCTGTACCTGTAAAGGCAATTAAGCCAAGGAAAAGGCTGCTGTTGTTATACGAAATAAGTTCAATTGGGAGTATGTATGACTCATAGGAAATCCAGAGATAATTTGTACCAAGGTGAATACTGTTCATTCTTAGCAGGTAATAAATTGATCTTTTTCCTTTAATCATTTATAAGATGTTAGTTTGTTCATGGATAAAATCTTTATCAACAGGTTATATAAATGATTATATGGATTATGTAGATTTTAACTATTATGCCCGGAATTTATATAATCTGCATATAGCTTTTGATCGGAATTAGATTTAAATATAACGCCTGCATAAATTAACAATGACTCCAGTAGAACTTAAGAAGCAGCTGGCATCCCAGATCATGGATTTACTTAAAGTAGAGGAGTTCAGAGTGAATTATGCCAGGTATGATGAAAGAACAAAAAACTGGGGTGTTATAATTCCTATATAGTTGAGTTGCAATCAGACCCGGGTGAAAGAAAATTCAGATTAGATAGAAATGCGACCCTCACCACAGATTCTGAGGGCAAGGTTATGGGCATAAGCACATACTGAAACGAGATTGGGATAGCCCTGGGTGAACCGCTGTCAGATCAGGGTGTGGTTTTTGGGAGCCCGGGATCAGAAAATGATAAAAATATAATTTAATCAGGTTTATAATTGACAGTATTTCTATTGTCGCAAATCATTTAAAACCTTTTTAAGGAATTCATTGAGAGTTTCAAATCCAAAGACCGTAATAATAGTAATATCATAACGTATATTTTTCCTATTGGTTATTTTATTAATTTCCTTTATTGCATCCTCATAGCCAGAAGTAATGGAAAGAATTGCAGCCCTGTATAACATATATAAGTTATGGACATCACCGTCTGATTTATTTAATAGGCTGTCTATGAATGATAGGACTTCAACGCCATGATTTTTTTCCATTGCCCAGTTAACAACAGACGCAGAAAATGCTATATCAAAGGTTGGATCTTTACTCTTTTCCATAGAAATGTATGCATACTTCATTGCGTTATCCAGATCATCCCTTCTGGAATAAATTTCAAAAAATGCCTCATGTATTTTAAGGTAATCATGATTTTTTTGTATATTTTTCAGTAGTTCTACTGCTTCATCCTCCTTCCCGTTTTCTGCCAGCCGCTTTGCGTACTCCAGTCCATAAGAGGCATTATCCATATTTAAGCTGTACTGCTTTTCTATTACATCGAATGCCTCAGTATTTCGCTTCAGCCCAAGAAGTGCATCGTACTTCTCAAAGAAAAGTTTTTCGCTTTCTGGATATTTTTTAATAAATTCATCTACCTCTGCAACCAATTTTTCGTATTTTTCACCTGAATAAAGGAATTCCATATATTCAATAACTGTGTCTTCATCTTCATGTGTGTCCACAAAATTCCTAAAAAGGGAATCAGCTTTTTCTATGTTGCCCTGAGCATGATATACATTGGCAAGCATTTCTGCGGCCGATAAGATATCAGGTTCGTACTTATAATAAACCTGTGCAAGTCTTTCGGCTTCGGATAATTGCCCAATTTCCATAAATTCTTCTATCAACATTTCAAAAAACACATAATTATGAGTATTATCAAAGGCCATGTTGATGGACTCTAAATATTTATCCATATCATCCCCAAGTCGGTTTATATTAACCAGCAGCAGGTTTGCATCTACATCTTTCTTATTAAACCTCAGGGCTATTTCAGCTTCTTTTTTTGCCTTTTTTATATTTCCCTGCTGGAATAAAACGTCCGCAAGCTGTCTGTGTGTATCCGGATCCGATGAGTTTTTTTCTATAGCAATTTCATAGGCCGCCTGTGCCTCATTTAATAGACCCATATTTTGAAGGGCGAAGCCTTTATTATAATACGCCGGTGCATAATGTGGATCCATATGTATAGCCTTTTCGGCGTATTCCAGGGACTTCTCAAACATATTCATGCTTCCATAACAAAGACTTTCCAGAGAATAGTTTATAGCATTAGAGGGTTCAAGGGATTCTATGAATTTTAATTCCTTTAATGTCCCCTCGAAATCACCTGTATTAAACAGGATATCGCTTTTTAACCTGTGTGCATTTATATTCCTTGATGACTCACGCAGCACCCGGTCAATCAGTTTAATAGCCTTTTCAAAATTATTATTCCTGTATTCGTTTTCTGCTTCCAGAATTAAACTGTCACTATACTCCCTATCATTTCTTCCAAACATAGAGGTTTATTTAATCATACAATAATATAGTTTCACACAGTTCTTTAATCTGTAGAATGTATATATTTACCCCATCAAATGGCCTTTTTACATTATTACCACCTTAATTTCAGTGTTTTATCCCTATATAGTTTTGAGCGAATGCAGGGTAATATACTCGAGAGAGGGTTTTGATCTGAAAGGGCTTAGCGCAGATATTATGCAACACTGGATTGATATAAAACCCATGATGGATTCGGTGCTGGTGTAGATATGATGGACAGAGAGCGCATAACAAGAAGGCTTGCTGATATAAGCCAGTACATGGGCATTTTGGAGTCTATACTTCCAAATGACTATGCCGGATACAGGGAATCCCCGGTGACCACAAAGGCTTCAACAGAGAGGTACCTGCAACTGCTGAGTGATATAGAGCTCGAGGTAATGATATTGCTCTATAAAGGTCTAGATTTGGGGATAGCAGGAGACGAGGATCCCCTAATAAACAAGATGGGGTCGGTGATAAGCAAAAGGGTGATTGAAGGCTTCAGAAAGAGGAGAAGTCTAAGAAACCTGCTTGTCCATGCCTATTATGATGCACACTACGACGTGGATGCATTTGAACAGGCAGGCGATACGGGCGACATAAAAACCTTCATAAGGGAAGTGAAAGTGTTAATCGGAAAGCACTGACTTAGATTTTCGCTACTTTCTTTGCATTATTTAATATGGTGAGTTATCATTTTATAAATCCGGAGTTATCGTTACAGTTACTTTCTGGCCTGAAACTGAAGCTACATTTCATTCTATAATAGGGGTGTTATATACTCTTAGCCTAAGAATGTAACATCCAGATCATCTGCTATTGTTTATTTTACTGGAAAACTAATAATGACTCCTAATTTCCTTACATTTCCCATAAGAATCTGTATAATATGGATTGCATAATATATAACTTTGATCCTGAAACACTATAAATTTAAGAGTTTACAGGATAAAAGGATGCCGTTAATCATTGGATAGTAAATATATGAAAGTATTTATATTAATAATGTATTAAATTAAAATGAAAGATGATAATAAAACTATTCCGGGATTGAGAAAGAACTCAATTGGATTCTGGGGTGTTGTATTCTATGCTGTTGCGGTAATATTTCCGGCAGGTGCTTTTGCTGTAACAGGTGTAACTGCAATGGTATATGGTGGTGAAACTGCTCCGCTGGCATTTCTTATTGGTGGAATAACACTGTTCTTTGCCATAATTGCAATATATGTATTTAGTGAACATATTGACAGTGCAGGAGGATATTACAAATATGTTGAGGCCGGAGTGCCAAAAAAGTACATATCCAAAAGTGTTGGATTATGGAATGCTTTCTGGGTTGTTGGGGACATGATTGCTGCAAGCATTGTTGTGGGATGGTTTACATGGGTAGGCCTTACATCCCTGCTGAACATTACAATACCACTATATGGTGTGGTGCTGCTCTCACTTATAGTTCCAGTGCTGTACCTGATTGTCGGATACTTTGGAATTAAAGTTGCCTCTGGAACAGCAATTACCATAGGCATTCTTCAGATTGTACTATTTTCTGCCCTTGCAATTGGATTTGTTGTTAGGGCACAGTATAATAGTGCAGCATACTTCAACGTGGCAAATTCCCTTGACGGGCTTCATGGCTTCTTTCTGGCAATGGTTGTAGGTGCATTCCTTGCCTATGGTGGCTATGGCTCAGTTGTTTCCCTTGGCGAGGAGGCAAAACTGTCCAAGAAAACATTGAAGAAATCCATTGTTACTGCACTGTTGATAATGATTGCATTTGATACTTTTGTTGTTTACAGCATCGTTGCCGCTGCAGGCCCCAATTTATCTACTGTAGATGGGCAGTTTGCACCCGGATTGTATATTACCCAGCAGTTCTATGGCCTGGATGTGGCATTTTTTGCATTCATATTCGTGGTTCTGGCACAGATATTCTCGCCAGTAATATTCGGAAATAGCGGTGCAAGAACTGTATACTCAATGGCAAGGGATGGATTATTCCCGGCAAGCCTTGCAAAGGTACATGAAAAATACAGAAGCCCATATGTTGCCACAGTATGGATATTTATCATTGTGGTAATTGGCATTCTCCTGACATTATTTCCAATGGTTCATTACTATGGTGAATCAAACGGGCTTTTTGATAGTTTTGCAATGTGGGGGACTGCAATAACAATATTCACATTATTATACCACATTGTAACCAATAGCTCACTTGCATTTTTCATAAAAAAGGCTAAACTGAAAATGAATGCTGCTGTATATATAGTAGGTCCGGCAGTTGGTTCAGTCATAATGGCTGTTGCAATTTACTACTCTCTTGCCGGGCTTACACTGCCACTCTCCATTATATATATACTGATTCCAGCATGGATAATTATATCGCTACTGATCGTATATTTAAGAAGAAGGGTAACAAAGGTTGAAAGTACAGTGGAGCTTACAGGTGGTAAATAATTGGTACAGCCTGAATTTAAACCATTCCCATTTATTATAGATGGTGCCGAACGTTTCAGTGTAACATCAAACGGCAGGAAATTTCTGGATTTCTCGGGATCCGGAATGACCACGGGCTACAATTTTATTAGACCGGACTGGATAGAACCGGCTGTCAGCAGACTGGTATTTAACAATCCATACACACTTGAATTATCAGAAAGGTTAAAAAAAATATCAAATTTTCAGCAGATTGCTTTCAGCACAAGTGGAACGGAGGCATGCGACGTTGCAATGTCGAGATTCGGAAGGCCTGTATATTCACTTGAGGGTGCGTACCATGGCCTTACATACCTTGCCGGGCTTGTATCCAACGGAAAAGGTTTTGATGCACAGAATAAAATTGTACATCTTAAGCCACCGGAATCGGGAGTATCCACTGATAAGGCAATAGAGTATAATAAGGAATTGCTGGACTCTATAGATATGGATATGGAAGGCGGACTGCTGATTTTTGAACTTATCCAGTCCGATGGTGGCGTTAATGTGCTGCCTGAAAGTTTCGTTAATTACCTGGTTAAACTTGCATCCGATAGAGGGCTAAAAATTCTCATAGATGAGGTATACACTGGCTATGGCAGGTCAGGTGAAATGTTTCTATTTAAGAAATATGGAATAAGGCCGGATATGGTGTGCATTGGAAAGGGCATGGCCGCAGGCCTTCCACTGGGAGGGATAATGTACAATGGTGATTGGAGTTTGCCACATAATCAGGTTGTGAGTATGCAGTCCGCAAATATGTTCATATCAAAGGTTGCCCTGAAAGTTCTTGATGCACTTAATGATAGAAGGCTGCAGTTTGTCAGGAGGCGGGGTGACAATATAATAAAGCGGTTAGACAGGATTAACAATCCTAAGATAAGGTCTGTCAGGGGGAGGGGATTCATGATTGGGGTAGAATTCTATGATGATATATCTGGCCCTGATGGAAAATATGCACTTGCAGTAAGGGAAGAACTGGTAAATAATGGCATAATATGCTCGCTTACAGGAGAGGCAAATAATGTGCTGAAGATAACCCCTCCGGTACTTATAGACAGGGAAAGCCTTACCAGTGCCATTGACAGAATAGCAGCGGTGCTTGAAAGGTAATTACAGGTGATATATAATGATAGATGAAAAAATTAAAGAATTTGGCTATAAACGGCAAACGTTAATTTATGATATACCTCTGGATGGATTCAGAATCCACAGAATTAGAATACCACTAAACATGGTTTTTGCTATTTCCCTTGGAAGCCAGGATTTTTATGAGGGAACGGTTATAGAAATTTTATCCGGCAGTACTGTAGGATATGGTGAGGCAGAAACAATACAGCAGATCACAGGAGAAAATCCAGAAGTATTGTATGAAACAGTATATGGAATCCTTTCCCTGATGGACGGTATGAAATTCCAGTCAGTGGAGGAATTTTCTTTGTTTATAAACTCCTACTGCCATGGCAATAGCGCTGCTAAAAGCTGTGTGGATATTGCAGTCCATGATTTAATTGCCAAAAGCTACAGTATACATATTACACGCCTGCTTGGAGGTTCCATGGAACCGAGGAGAACAGCACTGACCATACCAATAGGTTCTGTAACCGGGAATATTAGCCTGCTTGAAAAGTATATAAAAATGGGTGCAAAAATAATAAAGGTCAAGGTTGGAAAGGATCTGGACACAGATATAGAAAGGATAAATGCAATAGCAGAACACCTTGGCCGTGGCATTAAATTTTTTGCGGACGCAAACCAGGGTTTCAATCTTTCCAGAGCCATAAAAATGGCTAATGTGCTGGAAAAAAACGGTGCACTGTTCTTTGAGCAGCCAATGCCGGGAAATGATATGTTTGCATTAAGGGATTTGAGGACTAAGTCTTCCCTGCCAGTAATGCTCGATGAAAGCATTTTCACGCCAGCTGATGTAATAAACGCCATCCGGATCGGGGCAGCAGATATGGTCAATGTTAAACTGTCAAAGAGTGGTGGAATACGCAATGCAATTAAAGCACTGTCCATTGCACAGGCAGCTGGAATAGAGGCAATGGTTGGCTGTATGCTGGAATCAAAACTTGGGATTGCTGCATCCCTTGCTGTTGCAAATAGCGTTGGCAATGTTAAATATACGGATCTTGATGGCTATACATATCTGTCAGAACAGCCATTTGATGGTGGGGTGGAATTTAAGGATGGGATGAATTACCCGATAAATGGAAGTGGACTGGCAGTAAAAATGCGAAATGTTACTGGTAAATGATAGTGTATATGAATTGCTGTAGGTTCGAAATTAAAGGGAAAAAAGGTTCAGTAATAATGTTCTATAACTGGTTTCGGGCTATAGACCATTGATGATATTATATCTGTATCTATGCTACCTTAATCATTAAGTTCACGGTATTCTCTTACAATTTGAACAAAGTAATCATCAGATAAATTGTTTTCATTCCAGAACCCTGTAAAATAATTATCCACCGGTTTCCTTAATAGTGCTGATTTTCTTGAAAATTTTGGATAATGCGTGTAAACATAGTCCAGCAACGCATCTGTTTTCATTCTATTAAACCGTTCCTTGGTCTGAATTATTGTAATTTTTGATTCATCATTAAGCATATTCCAGATTTTTGATGCACATGCAAAACCATTCTCAGTTAATGTTAGGCCATAGCTGTCATTTATTAATCCATCTTCTATGCCTGCCATTAAATCCAGATTAAGAGAGGTAGAAAATGGGCCATAATATA
Source organism: Thermoplasmata archaeon (assembly GCA_021797225.1). The sequence continues at coordinate 11,403 of JAKAAE010000007.1, forward strand.
ATGGAACGAAGTCATATTTGCATTTATTCTCATTAAACGGGTATTTTCTTTGAAGTATAAATATCTCTTTTTGCAGATGTATTTTTGTTGGTACAGATTCATTGTACTTCATAGTTTTGCCTCTGGCGTATATCAAAGCATACACCATGGAATTAAGTTTTTCTATGATTGCTTAATATAAATAATTATTTTAACCCTTCGAATAACTGTATGGAACACTGCAAAAATATATAGTGGATATTTTATAGTTATTCCAGTTATTACAATATTACTAAGGTAAAGATATAATATATATACTATAAAAAAAATTAAGGCAATTTATATAGGTCTTTGTACGAACATTTAAGTATTTGAAATGTTATTGTTATACTATGGATAATAATGTTAACGAAAAAGATGTACTTGATGGAATTAAAAAAGTATATAATTATGTCGCAAATACTAAAAATATAACATCCAGATATATAATAATATTAGCATTATCTGCACTATTTTTAGATGCCTATGATTTTGCGGCCTTTAGTTTTGGTGTAAGCTCATTCCAGGCTAATTATCCATATGTAAGCACATTTGAACTTGGTGTTGTGGCTGGCTCCGTTGATATGGGGGCATTATTTGGTGCCTTCGTAGGTGGATGGCTGACTGATAAATTAGGTAGGAGATTTATGTTCATACTGAACATGATTTTATTTGTCTTTATGGCCATACTTGCTGGTTTTTCTGTTAATCCATATGAGGCTATATTTTTTAGAACTCTGCTGGGTTTCGCCCTTGGTGCTGATACGGCTACAGGTTTTACCTATGTCTTTGAGTTTTTAGATTCCAAGCAGAGATTATTCTGGAGCAATCTATGGCAGTTACAATGGTACCTTATGTATCTTGGGACGATAGGATTTCTTATAGTTCCATTTTTCCTGTATGCACATGATCTTACAAATCCATATTTATGGAGAATAATTATGTGGGTAGGTGCAGGCATAGCGGTAGTTATTTTAATATTCAGAAGTAAAATACCTGAATCAATATTATGGAATGCATATCATGGGAGATTGTCTGATGCATTGAAAGCATTAAAAACACTGTATGGAGTTGAATTAAAAGGGGTACCGGACGTTAATTATAACCTATCCAAAACTAAAACTACAGGAAAAGGAATTTTTGGAATATTTAAAAAGACTAAAATTAGAGAACTGGTTTATGCTTTTAATGGCAATTTTGAACAGGGAATGATATTCTATACGTTTGGTTTTTATCTTCCATATATACTGTTATCATTTCACTTTGCAGGTTCCCTGGCAACAATTCAGGCAACAACAATATATTATGCGGCCGGTGCAGTAGCTGGGGTCTTAACTGCATATTTAACAAATAAGCTGGGGACAAAAATACAGTATGTTGTCGGTGCAGTACTTGAAGGAACTTCTTTAATACTCCTTGGAGTTACGTTACAGTTCAATTTAGCGTTTTCACTTCTTATCGCATTCGCAGGGTCATTCTTCTTTTTCCATGTAATAGGACCTGCAAGCCAGGGCATGACCTCTATAAATACTTTCTTTGGGGCAAATGAACGTGGAACCGCAGCAGGATGGGGGTACTTTTTTGTCAAGGCTGCAGCAGTTATTGGATTATTTCTGGGTCCAACGTTGATAGCCGTATTAGGAGACTTAAACTTATCCTATATACTGGGTGGATATGCAATAGCAACTGGCATATTAGGTGCGTTTATAGGTTTTGATACAAGGACATATAAAGAAATGGATGTAGAGGCTGCTGAAAATATTTAATTTTAATTTATTTTTATTAATATTTTAGTTTATTACACTTTTATGTGAACTGAGTTATTCATTCTATAAGTAAGGAAAGAAATACTGTGTACATAATTTTGTGTATTTATAAGGGTACACCCTATGAACATTTTCATTATATAGTTTTTATCATTTTTCTTATCTCTGGTGGTATCATAATCCTGGAGGGCACACAAGAAAATGTTTTCTTACACTCTTCTTCATTCAGACTGTTATTATATCAAAAAATTCTTTAATATTTGTAGTGGGTGGAGATACATTATCATTCGTTTTCATCTCGCATCAAACAGACATAGAGTTATAGCATAAACCTTTTATTTTTTACCCCAGTTTTGCAAAACTATTGATTTATTATGAATAGCATATATGTTTAAATAAGAATATTTAAATCATAATCCATTATGCATGTCTATGATTGACAATGTGGAAAATGAAGTTAGAAGTAAAAGGAGCAACAAATACCTTGCTTTTTTATCCACAACTTCGTTTTTAGGATGGACAATGGTTGTTTATGAGTGGAACGTTTTTGGACTTCTGCTTGGCCCCGCTTCTACTATACTGCACATTAATTCTTCCCAGGTGGCCTTTATGCTTGCAGGAATCCAATTTGTAATGGTTCCAATAATATTTATTGTAGGCTATTTTATAGATATAGTTGGACGTAAAACTATGTATCAGCTTACCCTTATTGGCGCAAGCGTATTAACAGTACTTACGGGTGTTGCAACATATGTTGGCCTTGCACCACTTATACTTGACAGGGCTGGCACGCAGGGAATTGCACAGAATGAACAATCAGTGGCAGCTACTATGATAACGGAAGAGATGCCAGCAAAAAGAAGGGGTTTTGTTTATTCGTTTGTTCAGTCCGGATGGCCCTTTGGAGTTGCCCTTGCCGGTATTGTAGTGACCTTTTTATATAAACCACTTGGATACAGATACATATGGCTTGTGGCTGTAGCACCCATGGTATTAATTATTGTTGCAAGATACTGGACTAAAGAAACTGAGAGGTTTGATGAAATAAAAAAGGCCAGAAAGGGAAAAATTGATAAAGAAGTAGGAGAAATCGCAAAAGTCGATAAAATTAAGGAAAATCCTATAAAGCAAGCCTTTGCAGCGGATGTTCGTAAATATACGATATGGTCAATGCTGTTATATATGTTTTACCTTGGTGGCCAGGTTCCTGTGGTTCTTCTGGCTGCTTACTACATGGAGGTCATACTCAATTTACCGGTTGTAACGGCTGCATCAATTATAACCATAGGAGCATTTATTACAATTCCTGCATACTGGATTAATGGAATATTAAGTGATATTATCGGCAGGAAAAGTGCAGGAATTATTGGTACACTTCTTGCCTTTGCTGGCGCAGCATTATTTGCATTAGTTGGAAAATCCTATCTTTCTCTGGTTCTGGGATATACATTTGCATCATTCTGGATTAATGGCAATTTTGCCAACGTAATAAATTATATAAATGAAAGCATACCAACCCGTATAAGGGGTACCGTTAATATGCTTTCCACTGGCATGGGGCAGCTTGGATGGGGAATAGTAGCTTTAACTTATGGTCTCTTAATTCCATTAGTTGGTGTAAGGGGTGATATGGTATTAATACCCGGAATATTTTTTGGCATATCTATTGGAATACTTGTTGTCGGTAAAAAAATAAAGGCGGGGACACCTTTAGAGGCAATAGCAACATAAATAAAAAGGTGATAAATGGAAAAAATAATAGATATAACCAGAACAATATCTTCAAACATGAGCATGTATCCCGGGGTTGAAAAACCAGTGATAATAAAAGACCATTCCTTTGAAACGGATGGGTATAATACCAGGAGCCTGAAATTAACTACACATACTGGTACTCATTGCGATGCCCCAGCACATATGCTTTCATCTGGTAATACTGTGGACAATTTAGATATACAATATTTTATCACAAACGGCATTATTATTAAAATAGATACTAAAAATGAAGCGGGAATAGAAGTAAATAAAATAAGCGATACTGTGAATATATTAAAAAAATACCAGAGCTTAATAATAATGACAGACTGGAATTATGAGAGCAAAGAAGCGTTTAATGAACATACTAATTTTCCACATTTAACCTTAGAAACATCTGATTACATAGCTAAAAATCTTCCAAATTTACATGTTATAGGCATTAATTCTCCAAGCATTGCTATAAATTCAAATCTTTCCAATAATGTTGAGAATGATGTTTTTGAGACACACAGGAAGCTTTTACTAAAAGATAAGCTAATTTTAGAAGACCTTGATTTAAAATATTTCCAGAAATCGAATGATGACGCAGTAGAGGGCACATTATTTTTTGCCCCTTTGAAAATTTTGGATGGTGATGGTAGTCCATGCCGGGCAATATTTATTCTTAAGGATAATAAGATTTAAAACAACCATATCTAACTCCCCATATTTTGCATAATAGATATTCTGTATATCACAGGAAAGATGAGAGGATCAAATCTCATTGAGAGACTATTACAGGCAACCGTTGAAAGGACAGTGGAAATACTTGCAAATATCAAGGCAATACCGGTTAAGTCATCAGTGAACATGGTTTACTGCAGTGGATCTAAAGAAACCACTTATTTACTTAACAGGATGAGGATAAATCCACCTGACCGGGTACTTACTGGTGCACTACCGAAGTAACATTAAAATATCCGGAATAACCTCGGATACACAGGTTCAATTAACAACTTTGTACCAATTTCTTGCAAAACTCAAGTTACAGAACAGCTTCCAGTTTTTGAGAAATGATGTAGTCCTAAGAATTAATATATATGTTGAAGAGTCGGTTTAAATTAGCGATTAGCATAAACGTATAACTGAATATACTTTAATAATAAATGGATAGTTAAGATATTTGCTATAAATGGTGGTAGAGAGATGTTAAATGTGTCCTCCAATCAAAATGAGGGTAATTTGCCCAAATCAGATTCTTTAGATCTAAAATATAGTAAGTCAGTTTTAAAATATCTTTTAAATAAAGACTCTGTAAAAAAATCCTCTCTATTTAGTATTGTTTCAAATAATTTGGTTCTGGATAAACTACTTGACAAGTTATGGCTTGATGGATATATTGATATCAATAAGAATAAAATTGGCCCAATAATATACAGGATTAGTTTAACTAACAAAGGTAGGTTTGTTGCCGGAGTATTAATCAAATTAGAAGCACTAATATCGGATTTTGATGATAAAAAAAGTCGAACATTTATACTGGATTATAATAGCATACAATATTTATGAAAACTGTCGATTGTTAAAATATGGTGTAGCTCGAATATATAAAAAAAATAAGAAATATATTAATGTTGTGATATTGTTATACCATCTGTGGCCTTTCCAATTATATATAGGCATAGATAAGATATGGAAAATACAGTAATCATTACAACTATAATTCCGAAGATCTCAATTCCAAGTTGATCCAGAGCAATGTAGCCTCCACCAAAAAATAATCCATTTGGTAGATTCGAGTTTCCTGATGCCGATGCAAATGCATGTTGTGTGAAGAACGCAATCATTATTATCCCGAATAAACCACCTAAAGCATGGCCGGGCAAAAGACCCACGGGGTCATCTATCCATTTTATACTTGAAAATAATCTTTCCCCACCTATGAATAGTGGACCACCTATAATTCCCAGTATAATGGCACTACCCGGAGATACAAAACCGGCAAGAGGTGTAATAATTATCAATCCCATCAGTGTTCCGTTTACAGCATCTAATATATCCGGGTATTTTCTGTTGAATACATACTGTGAAACAGATAATGATAGCATGGAAGTGCCGGCAGCCAGAAATGTGGTTATAACAACCACCACAGCCTCAGCATTAAAGGCTAAAACACTTCCAGGGTTAAAACCAAACCATCCCATTAGTAATAATAATATGGCCATTGTCAACCACCCGGAGTTAATTTTAATAGACTCTTTTATTGGGGCGATCTTTTTCCTCTTTTCCTCCATATGGACTTTGAGCAGTATTGCCAGGCCTGTCGCTCCTGCCGCCCCGTGTACAACTAATCCACCGGCAAAATCACGCATACCCATTTTATATAGCCAACCTGTTGGATTCCATATCCATGCCGCGGGAAGATTCCAGATAAAAATGAAATAAATTACGGAGAAAATCATAAATGAAGTTAATTTAACCTTTTTCAGTACAACCACACCAACTAAGGCCAGTGTTACCGATGCAAATGCCGTTTCAAACAAAAAATATGTATCTGTAAATAACCCGGTATTAAAATATTTTGACGTCATTGACCACCATATACTATTATTTATGGATGTATTTGAGAATGCTCCCAACAGAAATCCCTGATAGTAAAATGGATTTCCAATAATTCCATCTATGGTGGGTGCAAATGCTGTATTAAAACCAATTATAGCCATGACAAAAAGTGATATACCGGATATCATAAGGGTTTTAAAAAAACTCCTGTTAAGTTTTTTACCTAATTCCCCCACCTCCAAAAATCCAACTGCCATAGTCATTATGAATACCAGTAATGCCGCAATAATTACCCATAAATTATTTAATAGATCCTGACTCATGACGCATAATTTTCTGAATTTATAATAGCTTTGCTATTAGCCATTTACATTATAGCTTAAATTAAATTATTTAAATATAATTAAACTTATATTTTATTATGATTACAATATTGGAAGGAATTGTGGATTTTATCCTAAATGGAGTTGGTCAGGTATTTTTTATGGGGTCGCCGCTGGTTGGTATCATCTTTTTAATAGCCATATCTGTTAATTCCAAAAAAGCAGCATTATTTGCCCTGATAGGCTCCATTATTGGAGGTCTAACAGCTTTTGGCTTGGGAATACCAGTGGATACAGTGTATTTTGGCATATATGGTTTTAATTCTGTACTTACTGCAATTGCATTGGGTGATACATTTCTAGAAAAAGGGAAATCAGCATATTTAATTGCAATATTTGGTGCATTTGCTACCGCAATTATTACTGCTGCCCTTATTCACGTAACATCGATTTTCGGGAGTCAGGTTTTGTTTTAACAACGTGGATAATTCTTTTTTCAATGTATAAATTATACAATATTAAATTAAGTAAACCGGGAAATCCACCCAAACAAAGAAAAGACATTTTAAAATCACAGAGTTACAATCAAAATTCACCGGTGAAAATGAAAGATTTTACATTTAGTGGATTTATAAAATTAATATTTACCGGTATCTCACAGGTTTTTTTCCATAGCATTTCTGCGGTATCTTCTATAATTTCCTCTATTTTAAAACGCCTGGTAATCTTCTGGAAAGGACCAGAGATGTACTTAAGGACAGCGAATATCATGGTAATCGGTCAGAAGCGTATAAAACGGATATCAACCTTAGGAGGGTGTGCTGGTTCTGGCTCAAAAGAACTAATAAATTTAGTCTTTTACCAGTGAACAATAGTGTTCATTACTAATGAACAACTATATAAAGCACTAAAGCATTTATTATTATGATCCTAAAGGAAACACTAAGGGAAATTGTAATTTCCCAAAGAAATGATTTACTTTCCTCTGATAATGGAATAGAACGTGGAGAATTAAGGAATATTAACTTAAATATTCCATATGCTACAATATTATCGGGAATTAGAAGGTCAGGAAAAAGCACATTACTGCATCAGGTTATAGATAAAATGCCAGTTTTCTATTACCTTAATTTTGAGGATATAAGGTTAATAGATTTTGAAGCATCTGACTTTGAAAAACTGGATAATGTATTCCATGAAGAATATGGCAACTCAGAAGATTATTTCTTTGATGAAATACAGAATGTGGACAGGTGGGAAATTTTCGTGCGGTCCCGCCTTGATAAAAAAAAGCATTTTTTGATAACAGGATCAAATGCTTCAATGCTTAGCAGGGAACCTGGATCCAGGCTGACAGGCAGGCATCTTGATATTGAACTATTTCCGTTTTCATACTATGAATTTCTTTTACTTGAAGGCAAAAAAGCTTCTCCCCAAACATTTTATGAATATTTATATAGTGGTGGATTCCCGGAATATTTAAAATTTAAAAGGGATCTTATCTTAAGGGAACTGCTTATGGATATTTTACAGAGAGATATAATTTTAAGGTATAAAATAAGAGAATCCAAAATTTTGATTGATATGGCTATTTATCTTTTAACAAATACAGGAATGGAATTTTCATATCATAAGATTAAAACCATTTTTAACCTTGGTTCCATAAATACAGTAATTTCTTTTATTTCTTATCTGGAAGATGCATATCTGTTTTTTACAGTACCCCGGTTCTACTACTCAATAAAGAGGCAGCTTATCAATGCTAAAAAAATATATTCAATAGATAATGGGCTCGCTGCTGCAAACTCTGTTTTATTTTCCAATGATAGGGGCATAGTCCTGGAAAATGCTGTTTTCTTATTTTTGCGCAGGAAATATAGAGAAATATATTATTTTAAAGAAAAACATGAATGTGATTTTGTAATAAAGGATAAAAACAGTATAATTATGGCATTACAGGTAACCTATCTACTAAATGATGATAATAAAGAAAGGGAAATTGATGGATTGCTGGAAGCAATGTCAGAACTTTCTCTAAATGAAGGATACATAATAACATATAATGAAGAGGATGAATTAAATATAGAAAATAAAAAAATATCTATTGTTCCTGCATGGAAATGGATGTCATAAATACAGTTAATTGAATTTATAAAACAACCTGCAAATTGATATTTTTATATGCCCTGAAATATTAGATATTATAGATTCATGATGATTTCTGTGCACTATCAAAAATTTTATAGCTGTCAATAATTATTACAGAACTTTTTAATGCATCTTCCCACGATTTTTTCAATATCATTTTAATAGCCTCTTCATGAGTCCAGCATATAATATCTGAATAGTATAATTCTTTCGGCAATTTAGGTAAATTATAGACCCGGTCTAAAAATCTTATACCTTTAAACGCATCAGAGATTATTATAACATCAACATCGCTCCATAAATTAAAATCTCCTCTTGCATATGAACCAAAAAGAATCATGGTAGATTTCGCGAATTGTTTATTTACTCTATATGAATAAATTTTTAATTTCTTTAATAAATTGTTCCTGATAATTTCTCTTTTTTTAATTTCATTTATTAAAGGCAGGATGCCATCACCTTCTCTGTAAATTCTATAATATTTTTAGCCGCTTCCCTGGAGGCAATAGCATCATTTATTATAAAATGTTCCCATAGTGAGCCTTCTGTAAACGCATCAGGGTGCCCTGGCAATATATATAATTTATCTAAGTACGGGACAGAGTTTTCAATATTTTGGTCAGTTTTAAATATTTTTGATACGTCTTTATATAATTTAAGGATTCCATGCCCAGAAGCATTCTTTCCCATAGCCAGTAATATGCCTTTAATTGCAAGTTCAGCGCTCTGCTGTGCTTTAAAGCATGCCCAGCTATAACCAGAATTTTCTATATCTGAATCTATTAAATTAAATGTATATACAGCCTGGTCGAACCATCTATGAAATTCTTCGCAATCTAATTCCATGTTTCTATATGGTTATTGCAATTTAAAATTTTTGTGTTTTACTTCTGTTAAATTCCCCTATAATTATTCAATTCTGGATAATATGCCATAAAGTAAACTACAATAAAATTATTAACCATAAATAATTATAAATATATGAGAAGCAGAGATATGGAATATAAGACCGGAAATGATAGCATAAAAGCGTACCTCGCAGAGCCCGATGATAATGAAAATCACCCTGCAATTATAGTAATACATGAGATTTTTGGGCTTGATGACCATACAAAATCAGTGGCAGAAAGGTTTGCAAATCAGGGTTATATAGCACTTGCACCTGACCTGTTTACCAGCCACGAGCTTTCTGCAAAGATAACAAAGGCGGGCATAATGGAAACTATGGATTTTATCATGTCCATACCACCTGAAAAACAGCGTGATGAGGAGTATAGAAACAGGAGGCTTGGTGAACTGCCAGAGAACAAAAGAAAAATTATTATGTCCACTTATGAAACATTGCTGGTTAATCGCCCTGTTGAACTATTAACCAGTTATTTATCATCAGCAGTTGATTATTTAAGAACAAATCCAAAAGTTACAAAAATAGGTTCTGCCGGATTCTGTTTTGGTGGAGGAATGTCCATAAATCTTGGCTGCACGGGAAAGGTTGATGCTACGGTAATTTTTTATGGCGATAACCCGGAGCCACTTGAGAAATTGAAGAATGTAAAAAGTGTTCTTGGCTTATATGCAGGGGAAGACCACAGAATTACTTCAAAAACACCGGAACTGCTTGGGAAATTAATCGAATATAACAAACCAGTTACAGTTAAGATATATCCGGGAACTTACCATGCTTTTTTCAATAATACGCGGCCAAAAATATATAATGAACAAGCTTCAAAGGATGCATGGGAAATGACTATAAAATTTTTTGAGTCAAACCTGTTTTAAGAATATTTTACAATTTTTTACTAACCGGCACCATCCTGCAGGCCTCCTGGCTACAATTTCTTTTCCGCCACCCGCCCATCGAGAAATATATACATATAAACGACCACCCGGGAGCCAATAATTTCTCCTACACCCGTGTAAATAGCAAATTTATAATACTCAATATGTATTTTATTTAATGATAATATTTGACAGCTGATGATGAATATAAATTATTTATGGAAAAATCGGGCCGTTTTTTAGAGAATGCAGAAGAAAATTTTAGCAAAAATTACCCTGATATAGCAATGTTTAGCCTTTATCAATCATTAGAATTATTCCTAAAAGGTTTATTAATATCAAAATCCGGTGATTTTCCTCATACACATAATATAGGGTCACTATTAGAGCTATTAAAAGAATTTGTTGATAACATGGGTATAGACTTAATAAACAGATATTTAGAAGATTATAGCTTAGAGATATCAATGATTACAGATGCATATACAGCTTCAAGATATTTTGAATCAAGCTATACCTTAAATTCCGTGAATAAAATTATTGATACAGTTAAAAAAATTGAGGGTGATTTAAGTGTTTAATACTTTATATATGAGGAGAAAAAACGTTTTTGATAACCTGAACTATTATATCAGGGAGTTAAAGAACACAGTAATGAATATGGATCCTGAGGCTGAAATTTACGAATTTGGCTCCACTGTTAATGGAAATTACAATATGGCAAGTGACATAGATATTCTAATTGTTACAGACAAAAAAGAGGATATAATAAAAGCACTATGGAATGCAGATTTTAAGGAACCTTTCGAGTTTCATATCAGAACACCAGATGAATCGAGTTCATATTTTAGCCATGTAAAAGAAATCAAAAAGATTAATTAAATAAATTATAACGGTTTTAATTCATAATGTTATCTTTAATTAATAGTTCATAGTTAATTATATTTCCTGCCATTAATTTACGCCATTTTCCAATCTGTCAGTATTTTATACAAAAATATATTAATATCTTTGCAATTAATTCATTATGGTATATTATGTTGCAGAAATAGTTTCACAGTATCCTGCGTTAAGAAATTCAGCAGATAAACTTTTTTCGCTTATAAATGTTGATGAAAATAATGAAATAACAGTAAGTTTCAGGGATGTTCGGGGTATAACTCACTCTTTTGCTGCACAGTATGATACCAGTAAGAAGATTTCAAAAAAGAAAATCTCAGAAGTTGATATGAACGAAAACGTAGTTTTAATGTTTAAACTTCTGGGCAAAGAAAGACACATAAACACGATTAAAAGCGATAAGGTATACACACTTCACATATAACGCTACAGCTATCATTAACTGTTGGATTTTTACATTTTTATCCTATGGAACCTTAAACCTGCGACATGCCTGAATCAGGGTTGTATGTTATGTAAATTTCATTATAGATATTTTCACGGTGAAATCTGAAAATTCAAAGTCTTTGTCAGTTTTTCCATAAAAAAATAACGGCGAATGATCACCCCAGTTCCCTGGTTTATAGCAATTATTAACCGTTATAAAGTAGATAATTTGATCGTAAATTTTTCCTTTTATTTACATGCTGATCAAAAACTTAGACCGTGTTAGGTATATCCCTATGGCGGAAATAAGCCGCCAGGAATTTCGTATAATTTTTCTTTTTAACCCTGTGATATAATACCTGAGGGGGATTTATGCGGGGAAAAAATGGCTATTATAAGCCTGTTGACAGGAAGATGGTATAATACTTGCCGGTAACATAAATAATAGTTATCCCGGGATGAAAACATAAAAAATATAATGAATCATATAAAAGTAAATGAACAACTACTTATTTCCACCATAGCGACTCACTAATTTCCACTATCCGCTATTGATCAGGATGAAAATATCAGTCAACAAAGCTATGCAGGTACAGTTGTTTAAAGACGTAATACTTATATTACAATTTAGTATTACAAATCATGGAAATCATAACGTCTAGAATTGATAAGAAAACAAAAGAAAAAATGAAAAAATTATCATACATCAACTGGAGTGCCGTTATAAGGGAATCCATTACCGCCAGGATAAGGGAAGAGGAATCACGGAACCACGCAATTGACAGGAGTGCAATAGCGGAAGGTAAGGCCATAGCGTCAGGGATACGTAAATCATCAACGGGGTGGAATTCAACAGAGGAGATAAGGAAATGGAGAGACCGGGCGATATAATACTTGATGCTTCCGTAATCGTAAAGTGGTTTGTGGACGAAGAATTTACTGATAAGTCCCTGCAGATACTCGACGATTACATCAGGGGCGAAATAACGGTATACTCCGTTCAATTAATGCCGTATGAGGTATCCAACGCTCTGCGATATAATCCGGCGATTGGAAAAGAAGAGCTTATCAGGGTAGGACTTGCACTGAGGAAATTTCAGATTGTACTATACCCTATCATCGACGGCATGTATGAATCTGCAATTAACATTGCAATAGATTCCGGTACCACGGTATATGACGCAGCTTATCTCTCCTTAGCAATAGAGATGGGCGCACCCCTGTACACTGCGGATCAAAAGTTTATGAATAAACTTGGAGAACGCTATCGTGTGGTTCACATATCTTCTTATAAATAGGGGCAAGCATCTCTTCCCGAATCAATGGCCTGCTGGAATATGATAGCCAAAAGCAGGAGGGTAGGATAAGTTTAATTTCTATCCGGTCTTTTTATCCACCGTGAGCCAGAAAAGCCCCTGGCACAGAAAGGTGAAGAGAACGGACACTTTGATCGTGTACATTATTTTGTGTATTTATAAAGGGTATATACTCTGAAACATTTTCATTTTGTAGAAATAAATTGCTGCAGTTATTAACCTGGATTATTTTTAGTAATTTTTCAGTTTTTTATATATGCCTTAATATACGCACTTTAATATATTTACTAATTTTATAATATTTATAAACTATCTCCTGTATGATTCTGTGGGGTCGAATTCTATCAGTGAATTTTTTAAAATAGATCTACTCGTATCGCAAACTTTGGATAACTCTTTGCTATAAGTCTGATCTGCATGCCGTAGGTGTACCATTATACCCTCTTCTTTCACATACTGAACTGCAGGAACAAAATCACCATCTCCAGTTATGAGAAGTATGTGTTAAATCCTATTTTTGAGCGCTAACCTGATCATGTCGATTGCAATTAGTATATCAACCTGTTTTTGATGATATCCATTCTGATTTTCTTGAAGTTTACCCAACCTTATCTCAAAACGGTCTAATAAATTTAAAGAAGTCAGGAATTTCTTATTGCTTTCCAGCGGTACATCATAGATATACGTTCTAAATGTCAATGCCAAATGAATTTTACCCAGAAACGCCAATTTAAATTTCCCCATTTCCTACTGAGGAGTGGGGAGGTTAAATGTTTAGGGATGAGAGGTGGTATATGATAAGAAAGATGGCTGAAAACGGCATGAACATATCGGATATAGCAAGGGAACTGAACATGGATAGAAAGACTGTAAAGAAGTATATGAATTCCAGGGCTGTGCCCAGATATAAAGAGAGAAAAAATGGAAGGGCATTGAAGATCGATCCATACAGGGATTACATAAGGGGGAGAATAGAAAAATATAATCTCTCTGCAGTAAGGATCTTCGATGAGATAAGGAAGAAGGGGTACACAGGTGGGTACTCAACACTGAAGGCTTACTGCCACACACTGAGGGAAGACCGTGCTGTAAAGGCAGTGATAAGGTTTGAGACAGATCCGGGAAAGCAGGCACAGGTTGACTTTGGGGAATTTGGAAGGATCAGTGTGGACGGCATGAACAGGAAACTGTATGTTTTCTCATACATCCTGGGTTATTCAAGGTACAGGTATGCAGAATTCACAGTGGACATCTCAACACAGAGCGTAATAAAGATGCACATGAATGCATTCAATTACACGGGTGGCTTGCCCTCAGATATACTTTATGACAACATGAAGCAGGTTGTCACAGAGAGGAAACTGAAGGCCTCAGAATCAACATTCAATCAGCAGTTCATGCAGTTCTCCACATATTATGGTTTCAATGTCAGGCTCTGCTACCCATACAGGCCACAGACAAAGGGAAAGGTTGAGAGGAATATCGGTTATATAAGGGGAAACTTCTTCAATGGGAGGGAGTTCACATCCATCCAGGACATAAATGCACAGTGCCTGTCCTGGCTGGTTATGGCAAATTCCAGGCCCAATGCAACGACAGGCAGGGTACCATCAGATGCACTGGGGGATGAAGTACTCATACCTGTGAATTCAGTGCCTGAATTTAAATTTAACATAGCGGGCACAAGGAAGGTCTCAAGGGAATGCTATGTGCACTATAATTCCAACAGGTATTCAGTCCCATGGAAGTATGCAGGGAGGAACTGCACAACCACGGAGGAGAATGGAATTCTAAAAATCCATGTGGATGGGGAAACCATAGAGCATGAGATCATTCCAGGATCAGGGAGAATATCAAGGAAGAAAGAGCATTTTGAGGGATTGCTGAAGGCAACAAGGGAACTAGACTCTATTTTTATAGGTTTGATTGATAGGTGTGTAGAAAACACTAAAAGGGAAAAACTTTCATCAGCTTTCATTATAAATGAACTCAAAGAGAAAATATCCAAAGATGATATAGCAGAAAAATTATCAGGCGATATATATAAAGAAAATTCCGATATAGTTCGCTTTCTATTGAGTAAAGTTGAAGAAAAGCGGAGAACCAGAGAATCATATATTGACCTGTGGAAACGCGATGGCAATAAAATGAATTTTACAATAGAGCACATTTTGCCAGAAGGGGAAAATTTACCAGATTCGTGGATAGACATGATTGCTCAAGGAAATGGATCAAAGGCCAAAGAACTTCAGAAAGAATATACGCATAAACTCGGCAACCTAACTTTAAGTGCTTACAACTCAAATCTATCTAATCAATCTTTCATATACAAACGGGATAAGACAGACAAGCATGGAGATTATATAGGTTACAAGAACGGCTTATTCTTAAATGAAGACCTAAAATCTATTGATTCATGGGGCGTTGATCAAATTGAGAAAAGAGGTGAACGCTTGAAAAGTGAAATTCTTTCTTTTCTTGGAATGGACAATGACAAAGAAAATTTATAAATTTTTATACTAATAAAATGAATTCAACTCCAAGTTATCTGGTCAATTTTATTATATGTTGCCAGCCATAAGTTGTTAGGATATAGTATTGGGTTCAGTTATTTTTCTAAATATAGTGAAATATATTTAATGTTCTAAATGCCCATAAATTTATGTGGATCATAAGGTTTTAATGTCTATTTTAGCGCTTTTTATATTTTGTTAGTAATGTGCCCCTAGTTTGTTTTTGACCACAAAAATTCAAAAAGTCAAGTAATGTTGGTTAATTTATCAACGATTCTTGAAAGTAAGCACATCGTACCATGAATATATAAAAAATAGAATATATATAATTACATCTAAAAAGAGAAAAAATACATTGAGAATATATGAATTTATAATGTTTTTAACTACAAAAAGTGCGAATAAGGGAAGTAAAAATGCAATAGAACCCTTTCTTGAATTTGGATGATTTAAATTAGAAAGGCTTAGGAACATTATGGCAAATATATAACCTAGAGAATCAGACACCACTGAAATATAATTTAATATACCTACATGAAAAATAATCCCAACAAAAAACAAAATCAGTAATATAAATGAAAATATAATGTCCCAACATTTTTTATTTTTCAGTTCCCTAAAATACGTATTGTATGCTATTTCATACCCCTCATGGCTTTCTACAAACTTCCTGCTTAAAAGTATCTGATGATCTGATTTTGTGAGAGCAAAAAGTAGTTTAATTATCACAGCTCCCATAAATAATATTAGGGCTATGAATACGGATACTGCAATTATTGAGAAAAAGTGATTCCAG